>JAFYMW010000136.1 GCA_017548165.1 Bacteroidaceae bacterium | reverse complement strand
TTGATTAACCTGTGGAGAGGTTTTGCGTCCTTCAAGAGGGAGAGCAAGGTGGAGACTTGGATATGGCGCATCAGTTTCAATACCTGCATATCGCAGGAGCGCAAGAAGAAGCACACTTCGCGCATCCCGTTGGAGATGGGTATTGACCTTTTCCACGATAGGGATGAGGATTCGAAGCAGATACAGATGCTGTATCAGCGCATTCATCAACTGAAACCCTTTGACCGCGCCATAGTCCTGTTGTGGCTCGAGGGTATGCCCTATGACGAGATAGCGGCAATAGTAGGTATCGCGGTGAAAAATGTGTCGGTGCGCCTCTACCGTATCAAGGAGGAGTTGAAGAAAATGTCAAACCAATAAAACTTGCCCATTATGACAAATAATATCGATTCAAAGGAGTTGCTTGAAATGAAGGAACAGTTGCTGCTGCTTACCAGAAAGCTGGAGAAGGAGACTATCGTAAACGAGCGTCTGATACGCCGTTCTATGAAGGAGAAGGCCGACAGATTGACCTGGCAACTGATAGCGGAGGGTATGGTGTGTTTCATTATGATTCCTTTCTTTGTTCTGGTTTTGCCGACCATCAGCAAGGTATCAATGTTTTTCTGCATCTTCTCCGCAGGATTTTTTGCTCTTGGTGTCTTATATAATTTTTATATGTATATGCGATTCCGTCCCAATAAGTTCATTGAGGGAAACTTGATAGAGGCACGAAAAGACACCTTGAACTTCAAGAAGCAGAGTCTCTGGTGGACATATTGCATAGGCATACCGTTCCTGGTTGTATTTGTGGCATGGTTCGTCTATGATAAGATGCAATACTATCAGGGAGAAATACTTTATATTGTGTTTATTAGTGGCGGAATAGGATTCCTGATTGGAGGATGCATAGGCATATATACTTTCACAAAGATGCTCCGAACGGCAGATGACATTTTAAGGCAGATAGAGGAATTGGAAGATAAGTCCTAATATTAGTATGTAGTATAAAATACAAAACAAGCGTTTTAACGTTCAACGCTCCAATATGTCACCATTATTCAGGTGTGGTTATAGTGTCGGTGGCACTTCTCTTTATTTTATTGTTCCACACCCTTCATGCTCAAGGCTATGCGGTTGCGTGCATAGTCTATCTCTATTACCTTGACCTTGACCTTTTGTTGAAGGTGTACCACGGTCATGGGGTCGCTGACGAACTTGTCGGCAAGTTGGGAGATGTGGACAAGTCCCTTCACCTTGATGCCGATGTCGACGAAGCAACCGAAGTTGGTGATGTTGGAGACGATGCCATTGAGCACCATACCTTCCTGCAGGTCGTCTATTGTGTGCAGAGTGGAGTCGAAGGAGAACTCCTCGTTCTCGCCACGAGGGTCGCGACCAGGTTTGCTTAGTTCTTGCATGATGTCGTTCAGAGTAGGCATACCCACGGAGTCGGAACAATAGCGTTGCAGGTCGATGCTCTTGCGTTTCTCAGGCGATGAGATAAGTTCCTCTACCGTGCATCCGCTATCCTTTGCCATCTGGCGCACAAGTTCGTATCGCTCGGGGTGCACGGCGGTATTGTCCAATGGATTCTTGCCATCTGCTATGCGCAGGAAACCGGCACATTGCTCAAAGGCCTTGGCACCGAGGCGAGGCACGCGTTGCAATTCCTGGCGTGAGGCAAAGGGACCATTCTCCGCACGATATGTTACGATGTTCTGTGCCAGGGCAGGACCGAGACCTGAGACATAGGTAAGCAGGTGCTTGCTGGCCGTATTGAGGTTCACGCCAACGGTATTCACACACCTCTCCACGGTGAGGTCAAGGGCGTGCTTCAGTTCTGTTTGGTCAACATCGTGCTGATATTGTCCCACACCGATGGACTTGGCATCAATCTTGACAAGTTCCGCCAAGGGATCGGCAAGGCGACGACCTATGCTCACGGCACCGCGCACGGTGACATCGTGGTCGGGAAACTCCTCGCGTGCTATCTTTGAGGCGGAATATACCGAGGCACCATCCTCGCTGATGAGAAAGACGGAGAGACCGGGGCGACGCACCATCCTGACGATGTCTTCTGTTTCGCGACCTGCCGTACCGTTGCCTATGGCCACCGCCTCAATATTGTACTTGTCTATGAGTCGTTCCAAGGTGTCCAGCGCCTCCATACGCTCGTTGCGAGGAGGGTGGGGGAAGATGGTCTCGTTGTGCAGAAGATTGCCTTGTCTGTCCAGACACACCACCTTGCACCCCGTGCGGAATCCGGGGTCGATACCCATAATGCGCTTCTGTCCGAGAGGAGCTGCAAGCAGAAGTTGTCCCAGATTGGTGGCAAAGACACGGATGGCCTCCTCGTCGGCCAGTTTCTTCGAACTTGTTGCGAACTCCGTTTCTATGGAAGGTTTGAGCAGACGCTTGTACGCATCGTTCATGGCCATGATGATTTGTTCGCCACACTTGCCACGAGTGGGGAAACCACGAAGCAGACGCCCGATGCAATCCTCCTCGTCCCGAGGACTGATATCCACACGCAGGAATCCCTCGCTCTCGCCACGTCGTATGGCAAGCAGACGATGGCTGGTGCAACGCTTCAGGGGTTCGGAGAAATCGAAATATGTACGATAGTTCTGTGCCTCCTCCTGTTTGCTCTTTATAACCTTGGAAGATATTACGGCGGTGAGTTCGAAACTACGGCGCAGAGTATTTCTCACACGCTCGTCCTCGTTCATCTTTTCCGCCAGAATGTCCCTTGCACCCTGTAGCGCATCCTCTATGGTTGGCACCTCCTCCGTGATGAAGGACCTGGCATATTGCTCGGGGTCGCCATTGGGTCGGTGCAGAATACTGTCCGCCAAGGGTTCAAGGCCACGCTTGCGTGCCATCTCGGCACGAGTCTTGCGTTTGGGTTTGTAGGGCAGGTAGATGTCTTCCAGTTCGGTAGCATCCCAACAGGCACTGATTCTTTCCTTCAGTTCGTCGGTCAGTTTGCCCTGCTCCTCGATGGTTTGCAGAATGTACTCCTTGCGGTGGGTGAGTTCCTTGAACTTCTCGTTCTGCTTTGCCACCTCGGCTATCTGCACTTCATCCAAGCCACCCGTGGCCTCCTTTCGGTAGCGTGCTATGAAGGGTATGGTGGCACCGCCATCCAGCAGGCCGAGTGTCTGTTCTATCTGTCGTGCACCTATGCCAAGAGTCTTGGCTATGATATCTATTATCTGTTTCATGGTAATGTTGAAAGTTTCCTGTTTTTGATCTTTCCGTTTTCTGTTCTCCGCTTTCCGTTTTCAGTTTTAATCATACCCCTCCCCCTTCGGGACCTCCCCTGTCTCAGAGGAGGAAAGAGGGTGATAGCGTTTGCTCTCACTTTGTCCCCCTAAGATAGGTGGGACGAGCGAAGCGGAGGGGGTATGACAGTTCTCCGCTTTCCGTTTTCCGTTTATATCTTGCTCGTAAGCTCGTTCTCTTTCATGTATGCGGTGACGATTTCAAGCAGGTCCTTGCCATACTTCTCCACCGTAGTTTTGCCCATGTAGGGGATTTTGAGAAGCGACTTGGGATTGTCGGGCAGGAAATGTACTATTCCCAGGAGCGCCTTTTGCTGAAGCACGCAATAGGCAGGGATGCCCAGCTCTTGAGCCTTCTTCTGTCTCCATATGACAATACGTTGATAAAGGTCGGGCAATGCGATATCCGAGGGCACTTGAAGTATTGTCTCGTCCGATTTCTTACGACGACTTTTTGAAGGCGCCGTGGTGTCTGCTCCGCCTTCTGCTTCCAGGCTGATAACGGCCTTCTTGTGCAGATACGAACTGATGTCGAATCCCTCCTCGTGCACGAATTCCAGAAGTTTGGTCTTCTGCGTGCAACTCTGTCCGAGTTTCTCGGTGTAGTCGGCTATTCGCTTTTTCAGTTCCTTGTTGTCGGTGGGTATGGAGAGTTGTTCGGCCCATTGGCAGATGGGAGAAAACTCGTCGTGGAAATATCTGGACGCATTGTGTATGCGCTCTTTCAATAGCGAAGACGAGGCATACTCGGCCTGTTCGGAGATGATGCGAGTGTATTGAGAGCCAAAGCGTGTGGCAATGTCGCACAACTTGGTTTGTATAATTTGGGCATGAAGATTGAATTGCTCGAGCAATTGCGGATAGAGAATGCCGAAATGCTCTGCCACAAGGCGGTGCAAGTCGTTGAAGTGCTCAAGGAGCGTGTCGAAACTGAATAGTTCCTGCAACAACTGGTGATAGTATCTCTTCTCCCAACCATCGATGACCGTTGTGCCGGGAGTACGACTTGCCATAGCGGCATTGAAATTGTTTACGGTGGTGTCGCAGATGATTGCACCAGCACTCAATGGCGAACTGAGCACCATACCCTCCAAGGTGCGGCAACGGCTCAGTGCCACATACACCTGTCCGTGGGCAAAGGAGTCGCGGGCATCTATGATGGCATGACTGAAGGTGAGTCCCTGGCTCTTGTGAATCGTTATTGCCCATGCCAGGCGCACGGGAAACTGCTCAAAACTTCCCTCCACCTCCTCGTTTATCTCCATCGTCTGCTCGTTGAGCGTGTATCGGGTATTGTCCCAATGTTCGCGCTCCACCCTGATTTCGCCGTTGAAGTCCTGACTATGCACCACGAATCCCTCCTGGTCAATCCTGACAATCTCGCCAATCATACCATTGAAGTAGCGCCTCTCGCCCGAGTGGTCGTTCTTGATGAACATCACCTGCGCACCCTCTTTCAGGGTCAGC
>JAFYMW010000135.1 GCA_017548165.1 Bacteroidaceae bacterium | reverse complement strand
GACCGTTGCCAAGAACACTTGGGAGAAGGGTCTTACCTATGCTTTCCGCGACCGTCGCAACAAGAAGCGCACTTTCCGCGCTCTTTGGATCCAGCGTATCAACGCTGCAGCTCGTCTGGAGGGTCTCAGCTACAGCCAGCTCATGGGCTTGTTGCACAAGGCAGGCATCGAGATTAACCGTAAGGTTCTCGCTGACCTCGCTGTTAACAACCCCGAGGCTTTCAAGGCTATCGTAGCTAAGGTAAAGTAAAGGATTAAAGAAACAAATCCAAAATCAGCAGCGCCCACCCTTGTGAAAGGGCGGGCGTTGTCTGTTAAAGAAGGAATCGCAAAACAAACAACCGAATTCTCTTGTAGAGTAAGCAAACACCTATAAACCACGCGCAAGACAACTATCTACGTCTTGGACACACAATTCTGATACCACACATGATAACAGCCAGCATAGTAACCTACAACGACCACCTATTGGACATCGAAGCCATATTGCGCTCAATAATAGCTTCTCCCATACGCAAGGTGTGGATTATCGACCATAGCGACAAAGTATTCACTCTGCGCGAGGAACTTCAGCAATATATGCATCGCGACGAAGAATTGCGCGGACACATACAGCGTGGATTCCAGATAGAATACCTGCATGAGGACAACGTAGGTTACGGACGAGGCAACAATCGTGCCATACGATTGGCCATGGAAGAAGGATGCCAATACCATCTGGTGGTAAACCCCGACGTTTGGTTTTCTTCTAATGTGATTCCTACAATATGGAAATACATGGAAGAGCATCCCGATGTGGGACAGATAATGCCCAAGGTGCTATTCCTGGACGGAAGCATACAGCCATTAGCGAAACTTCTGCCAACACCAACAGATATGTTTTGCCGTATGTTCCTGCCCGAATGCATGTTTTATCATCGCAACAAAAGATACGAATTGGCACACTCTGGTTACAAGAGTATCATGAATGTACCATGCCTTTCGGGATGCTTCATGTTTCTGCGTACCAGCACACTACATGAAGTGGGACTTTTTGACGAGAGGTACTTTATGTATGCCGAAGACTTTGACCTCACACGTCGCATACACCGCAAGTTCAAAACCCTCTTCTTTCCCAGCGTTGCAATATACCACAAGTTCAGTCGTGGATCTCACAGAAGCATCCGACTCTTCTTGGCACATACCTTCAGTATGGTTAAGTATTTCAACAAATTTGGTTGGTTCTACGATAGCGAACGACGTGCGTTCAACAAACAAATACTGAAAGAGATTGAAGAATAGTGTGTTGAAGGAATGGAGGATTTGTTCTTAGTTACAAGATTACAATAGTTCTACTGCAATGAACAATATATTTCTCTTTCTTAAACGCTGGGGACTGGTGGTCAGTATGGTTTGTGGTGCCAGCGCTTATTTCACCTTCATCAGTATCGATGCACTCCATGGAGCAAGAGCATCAGTGAGCAGTGCTTTGCAGATGGCACAACCCACCCTACTCTTTTTAATGCTCCTACTCACTTTTCTAAAGGTAAAACCTTCAGACCTGCATCTAAGAAAATGGCAATGGGGAGGGCTCATGCTTCAAGGATGTTTCTGGGTGGCTGGTGCACTACTGCTTGCATACCTGCCTTTTCCACAAGTGCTTCGCTTAGGTATGGAGGGGTTCCTACTGTGCATGATATGCCCCACCGCAACGGCAGCTGCCGTAATTACAGGAAAATTGGGAGGCAACCAAGGTTCGCTGACAATGTATATTATTCTTGCCAACCTGATGGTATCATTGTTATTCCCAGCTATGATACCACTGATGTACCCAAATAGCGAGGCTACATTCTGGACAACATTCACACAGATTGTTTTGAAGATTTTCCCCCTACTCTTCTTGCCCTTCCTATGTGCTATAATAATGCGCAACCTGATGCCCAGAGTGACAAGGATGCTACTTTCGATTCCCAACGCTGCTTTCTATCTTTGGATGACAGCTCTTTCCATAGCCATTGCTATCAGTACGAAGAACATGCACAATAGCCTTAGAGCAGGAGATGGCCTACTACCACAAATTGCCATAGCCCTGGGTAGCTTATTGGCGTGTGTGATACAATTTTCCTTCGGCAAATGGATGGGCAAAAGCATTGGCAAATACACAGAGGACGAGATAATCAGCGCCACACAAGGTCTTGGACAGAAGAACACTATCTTCTCCATTTGGTGCGGATATACGTTTATGAATCCCCTGAGTAGCATAGCTGGCGGATTCTATAGCATTTGGCATAACATCTACAATTCATACCAACTGGCAAAGAAATACGGCAAGTGAGCGAGGAGAGATGAACGGTGAGAGGTGAGCGGCGAGAGGTGAGCGAGGAGAGGTGAGAGGTGAGAGGTGAGAGAGGAGAGGGGAACGGTTAAACAATCATTTTATTCAGACATTACTCCCGCCAAAAAGTCCTTAAAGACCGAAAATACTCAAAGACCGCAAAACCTAATAGCTCAAAACACTCCTGACCACACAAAATAAAACAGGCGACATCTTTTACAAAAATTGATGTCGTCTGTTCCCTTTTTATGATTGTCTTATAGTATCTTTACCATTCCATCTTGCGAGATGATTACTCTGCCACACCGATGATATCCTTGACGGAAGCGATGTTGTGAGCATCGAGCCATTCGTTGATACCTTGTGCCACCTTTGCCGATATGGCTGGGTCAAGGAAATTGGCGGTACCAATCTCTATGGCACTAGCACCAGCCATGATAAACTCTATAGCATCTGTAGCGCTAGAGATACCTCCGAGTCCGATGACAGGAATATTGACGGCCTTTGCCACCTGGTACACCATACGTAGAGCAACAGGCTTGACACAAGGACCAGACAAACCACCAGTACCGATAGAGAGCATGCGACGACGCTTCTCTATGTCTATGGCAGTGCCCATCAGAGTATTTATCAAACTTACAGAATCTGCACCCTCTGCCTCAACTGCCTTGGCTATGCTGACGATATCGGTTACATTGGGAGAGAGCTTCACGATAAGAGTCTTGTCATAAGCTTTGCGCACCGCACGAACCACACTGGAGGCTCCCTCGGTAGTAACGCCGAAAGCCATACCGCCATCATGAACATTGGGACAAGAGATATTAAGCTCTATGGCATGTATATCCTCCAGTTCGTTGACACATGCTGCACAACGTGCATAGTCCTCGGGAGAAGAACCTGATACATTTACTATCATCTCTGTGTCAATATTACGAATCTTGGGATATATCGTTTCGCAGAAATACTGAACACCCTTGTTCTGCAGACCAACACAATTAAGCATACCGCTGGGAGTCTCTGCCATGCGAGGGTAGTCGTTGCCCTGACGGGGCTGGAAGGTTGTTCCCTTGACAATGATACCACCGATGGCGGTAAGATCTACAACATCCTCAAATTCTATACCATAACCAAAGGTGCCGCTAGCGGTCATCACGGGGTTCTTCAATTGCAATGCCCCTATGTTTGTTATAAGATTTGCCATACTACAATATACAGGAAAAAGACTTCTGTCTATAAATGAATACTATTCCCAAGTGAGTTCGTTCACATCAAATACTGGTCCCTCGGTACACACGCAAACATTGCCACGCACAGTCTTCTCCACGCAGCACAGACATGCACCAAGACCACATGCCATCATATTCTCCAACGACACCTCGCAGGGAACATTATTCTGCTTGGCAAAGCGTGCCACGGCCTTCATCATAGGAGAAGGACCACAGACAGAAATGCGATCGAAGTGTTGCTTGAAGAGAATGGAGTGCTGTGTGACAAAGCCCTTCTCGCCCATGCTACCATCCTCGGTAGTTACATAAACATCACCCACACGCTTGAAATCTTCAAGCTGAAGCAACATGTCTGCTGTTCGTGCACCAAGCAGGAAAGTAGGACGGAAACCCAAGAGACTCATCTGTGCACCCATGTAGAGCAGAGGGGCTGTACCCACGCCACCACCAACCAACAGATGCTTCTTATCAGCATTGACAGGCATAGAGAATCCATTGCCCAAAGGCAATAATGCATTGAGCAAATCACCCTGCTGCAAACGTCCAAGAGCACGACTTCCTGCACCAACAAGTTGTACAAGGAACCAAACCTCGTTCTTCTGCGTGTCTACAAAATTAATGCTGATGGGGCGGCGAAGGAAGGTCTCCTTGCTGCCATCAACGCGCAATTGCGCAAACTGACCAGGCATCATAGGGGGGAGTGGTGCCTTAGGATCGATACATTTCAACAATACAAAGCGGTCACCTAAGTCCTCCTTGGAAACCACCTGCAAGTCTACGATATGCTTTTTTAATGCCATAATTTATACCTTGTTTATATATATAACTGAATAATTTCATGGTAAAGATACTAAAAATAGGCGAAATCTGTGGGAGTTTCTAACATAAAATAGCGCATTTAGAACGCAATTTATACCACATTCACCCATAATTTGTATGTTATTCTGCCGTTTTATTTGACTACGGAGTGAAGGTTTCGTAGGTTCCGTCGTCGAAAAATATACGGAT
>JAFYMW010000028.1 GCA_017548165.1 Bacteroidaceae bacterium | reverse complement strand
ATCACGTGCTCTGGCCAACTGAGCTAAAGAGGCGGGTGGGTAAGCGATCTATATCGCGCCGCTACAACCAAGTACCCTTGCTGCGGTCAAGCCCTGGGGGAGTTCCGAGGGAGCATGCCGTACAGGACTTACCCGTGTTGCATGAGGTTGTTCCCTGTTTGCGAGTGCAAAGGTATAGCTTTATTTTGAATGCACCAAATATTTGGGGAGATATTTTTTGAAAAAATGTCATTTTTACACAACACATTATATATATATTACAATATTGCGTAACTTTGTAACTTGTAAATTTAAACAGAAAATGCCAATCATTATGGAAGACAAAAAAGATATTTCGGTGATAGTACCCTTGTGGAACGAGGACGAAAGTTTACGCCCTCTACACGAGTGGATACAAAGAGTGATGCTGGAACATGATTTCAAATACGAGATTATCTTCGTGAACGACGGTAGCACCGACCATTCTTGGAATGTGATACAAGAGTTACACAACGAGAATCCAGATACTGTACGTGGTATCTGTTTCCGTCGCAACTATGGCAAGAGCCCTGCACTGTATTGCGGATTCGATGCTGCCGAAGGCGAAGTTGTCATTACTATGGATGCCGACCTACAAGATTCACCCGATGAAATTCCAGAACTTTACCGAATGATAAAAGAGGATGGCTACGATCTGGTTTCTGGTTTTAAGATGAACAGGAAGAAAGGCGATCCATTGTCAAAGACAATCCCCACAAAACTGTTCAATGCAACAGCTCGTGCAGTAAGTGGCATACACAACCTGCATGACTTCAACTGCGGTTTGAAAGCCTACAGACAGGAGGTAGTAAAGAATATCGAAGTCTATGGTGAGATGCACCGCTACATCCCATATCTTGCCAAGAATGCTGGTTTTGCAAATATTGGAGAAAAACCTGTAAAACATCAGGCTCGCCAATATGGAAAGTCCAAGTTTATGGGGTGGAATCGCTTTGTCAATGGTTATCTTGATTTGCTGAGTCTGTGGTTCCTGAACAGTTTCGGTTTGAAACCTATGCACATTTTCGGTTTCATAGGTTCACTGATGTTCTTCCTTGGCTTTATAGCAGTGCTTATCGTTGGTGGTACCAAACTGTATTGCTTGTCAATGGACATCCCCCATGCTCGCATTACTGACATGCCATATTTCTACATAGCACTAACAACGATGATATTGGGCACACAATTGTTCGTTGCCGGATTCCTGGGTGAGCTCATCAGCCGTAACTCTTCCGAAAGAAACAAGTACAACATCCGAGCCACCGTATGAAAAGGACATCACACGCACTTGCACTCGGGATGTTTGCCACAATGATGCTGACAGTATCGTGCGATTTATTGGACTGCACACAGGAGGATGTTTCCTTGCTAAGGATAGAGGTGTGCGGTACCGATGGCGTCAACACTCCCCTACCCGACACACTCAGCATCACAGCATCGGGCACGGAGAGTGTACTGCTGAATAGAAGCACCAACACCAAGAGCATACTCCTGCCCCTCAGCTACCATTTAGCTGCAGACACCTTCGTTCTGCATAATTATGGAGAAGACTACAGTTGCAAGGACACTCTCGTCGTTGAGAAAACCAACAACATATACTTTGAGTCGCCCGATTGTCCCACAGTGATGATGCACACTATACAGAATGTAAGTTGCACCAATGCCTTTATAGACTCGGTAAAAGTGAATCACGTAAAAGTTGATTTTGAAGAAGTTACCCATTTGAAGCTCTACATTCACCAGTGAAAAAGAATACTGGTTTGATAAAACACAACAACGACATCTGTATGAAGATAGTCCATATACTGACAATACTATTTCTCTGTCTCCTCTCTGACAAAGCACGTGCTATAGTTCCCGAGTACAATACCGTGATAGTGAACGATAGCACCCTGGCTAGCGAGAACAACAAAGGGCGACCTGGCGCCATAAAATGGACAGAACCGGAAAAGGAGAAAATATATTTCCTCGCTGGTTTTGCAGTAAGCGCCGATGTTGTAGGACTGATAATGAAATCTGTGGGCAGTAATTTCTCACAAATAGAGATAGCCGGAAGGTTGAACATCAAAGAGAAAGTGTTTCCTATATTTGAACTTGGTGTGGCAGAAAGCACACGTTTGGGAAACTCCAAGGACAACGAGTTCCACACCACAGCACCTTATTTCCGTATCGGCTTTGATGTCAATGCAAACAAAAAGCGTACCTCCAATCGACTTATGGTAGGTTTCAGATATGGCTATAGTTCCTTCAAATACGACTTTGTGGGACCCGCCATACAAGATCCCGTTTGGGGAGACAACATCCCCATCGACATGAAGGGAATTGCAGGAAGTGCCATGTGGGGCGAAGCTGTCTTAGGATTCGAGGCAAAAATATGGAGTTTATTGCGTTTGGGATGGAATGCCCGTTACAAATTCCGTTTTTCGCAAAAGCACTACGAATACGGAGAACCATGGTACATTCCAGGATATGGTCCCAATGGTGCCAACTGCTGGGGAGGAACGGTAAACGTGATCTTTGATTTTGGCAGAACAATGAAAAAGGGACGATGATGAGAGATTAACGGGGAGCGGTGAGCGGTGAGAGATTAACGGTGAGCGGTGAGCGATTAACGATGAGGGATTAATGGTGAGAGATTAACGGTGAGAGGTGAGCGGTGAGAGATTAATGGTGAGAAGTGAGAGATTAACGGGGAGCGGTGAGAGATTAACGGTGAGAGGTGAGAGACCAAGATACAAACATACATAAAATATGAAACTAAAGAAAAATCAAATATTCTTTCTCCTGTTTTTGATTGCAGGAACAATCTACGTTGCCCTAACCAACAACGATAGCAATGGAGGAAAACAGTCCAAAGAAACTCGTAAGTTTACAGAGAAAATCTTCGGAACCATAATGAACGTGACATATACATGTCCCGAAGACCTTCACGACACCATCATGATATGCCTACAAGGGGTTGATGCCTCTCTGTCTATGTTCAACCCCAATAGCACCATATCTCGCATCAACCGCAACGAAACGGACACATTGGACCAACATCTGCTGAATATTCTACCTATGGCATTAAGCATTTCCGAAGACACCGACGGAGCCTTTGATATCAGCGTAGCCCCCCTTGTAAATGCCTGGGGATTTGGTTTCAAAAGCCAAAACCTGCCCACAGACGCTCAAGTGGATAGTCTGCGTGCCTTGGTCGACTACAAGAGCATATGCATAGAGAATGGTTTGATAAAAAAACAAATCCCCAATATGATTATCGACCTCAGTGCCATAGCAAAAGGATATGGCACTGATCAGGTGGCTAATCTGTTGTTGGAAAGAGGTGTTAAGGACTTTCTCGTTGAAATAGGCGGAGAGATAGTATGCCGTGGCAATAATCCCAAGGGAGAGGCATGGCATGTGGGAATAAACACTCCTGTAGAACAGAGTTCCGCTTTTGAAAACGAAGTGCACAAAATCATTGACATTCACGACCGCGCCATGGCAACAAGCGGCAACTATCGCAACTACTACATTGACGAGAATGGGCGAAAACTTTCACATACCATCGACCCAAAAACAGGTTATCCTGTAAGACACAGTCTCCTGTCAAGCACTGTACTTGCACCATCATGTGCCATGGCCGATGCCTATGCCACCAGTTTTATGGTCATGGGACTTGATAAAGCCAAGGAGATAGTGATGCGTAACAATAATCTGCAAGCGTATTTCATCTATACCGAAAACGATAGCACTGGCAACTTCCAGACATGGAACAACCTTGACCTTGCACAATAAAGATAAAAATGACACACTTGGATTTCTATACTCTAGCTACAACCCTACCACTCCTCCAAGGAGTTTCGGCAGAAGATATTCTGGATATGCAGGAGAAGGGAATACTGAGGCTCGTGAGCATAGAACCCGAAGAAGGAGACATAATAGTGCAAGGGCAGTATTGCAAAACTTTGACCATGCTCATGCAAGGCAGTATGCTGTGCACTTCAAATGGTGATAGTTGGACGCTGACCGAGGAAATAAAAGCTCCTGCCATATTAGAGGAAGAAGCTGTATGGAGTCTGACACAACGATACAATCACACATACCAACCATTGAGCGAGGGAAAACTTCTTGTCATAGACAGAAGACACGTGATGCAGACGATGATGAGAAACGAGGTGTTCCGCATAAACCTGCTTACCAGACTGGCATCAAGATTGGAAAAATACCACACGTCACGACAAACACGTTCGCAACAAGATATACAAAGTAAGATAAAGCAATTCTTCTGCGACATCTCCTATACGAATAGTCTACCAAAACATCTAAAAATTAAAATGACTACTTTGGCGCAACTTCTGGACGAGACACGTCTCAATATTTCCAAGACACTGCACCAGATGCAAGCTAACGGAGATGTGGCACTGACACGAGAACAAATAACACTGCTAAAGTTATAAAAAAACAACACATTACCAACACTGCTTACCTGATATAAACAATGGAAAATCCTTTTTTTAGCAAAAAATACAATACACCACACGAAGTTCCTCCATTTGACAAAATACGCTTCGAACACTACGAACCAGCAATGATGGAAGGAATGCGATTGGAGAATGAGGCCATAGAAGCCTTGTGCAACAATCCCGAAGAACCGACATTCGAAAACACCATCTTGCCCAAGACTGGCGAAATGCTGGAAAATGTCACCAGCGTGTTCTTCAATCTACTCTCAGCATGTAATAGTCCAGAAATGGAGGAACTGTCACAAAAGATGGCTCCGCTACTCAGCGAGCACTCCAATCGTATTACCATGAACGAGAAACTCTTTCTGCGCATAAAGCATGTTTGGGAAAACCGTCACATACTGGACTCCGAGCAGCAAATTTTGATGGAGAAAATTTATGATGGTTTCCTTCGTGCTGGTGCCAACCTACCCAAGGAGCAGAAAGAAGAACTTGCAGAATTGAGAAAGGAGATGTCGCAAATATCGCTACAATTCTCTCAAAACGAATTGCACGACATCAACGCATGGTTCATGCACCTCACAGAAGAAGCAGATATTGAGGGACTGCCAGAAAGTGCCGTTGCTGCAGCACGTCAAGAGGCAGAGACAAGAGGACTGGATGGTTGGGTGATTACACTACAAGCTCCATCCTATGGACCTTTCATGCAATACAGCAAACGACGCGACCTGCGCGAGAAGGTGTATCGTGCAATGAACTCCATATGTACACATGACAACGAGAACAACAACTTTGACAATGTGCGCTCGCTGGTGAATATGCGCCAACATATAGCACACATTATGGGCTATAAAAACTATGCCGATTTCGTTCTTGAACGCCGTATGGCCAAGGATGTTCAACACGTCAATGACTTGATGGACAAACTCCTAAGTGCCTATCGTCCCATTGCCGAAGAGGAGGTAAAGGAGATAGAACAAATGGCACGCCAGACAGAAGGTGAAGACTTTAAACTCCAGCCATGGGACTTCTCGCACTATGCATATCTGCTCAAGATGCAGCGCTACAATATAGATAGCGAGATGCTACGCCCCTATCTACCACTCGAGCAGGTAAAGGAGGGTGTGTTCTCACTGGCAACACGACTCTATGGCATTAACTTTGAGCATGCCAACGACATTCCTGTGTATCACCCCGATGTGGTGGCATACCGTGTCTTAGATGCCGATGGCAGTTTCCTGGCTGTACTCTATGCCGACTTCCATCCTCGTAGCAACAAACAATCTGGTGCATGGATGACAACCTACCGCGAACAGTGGGTAGAGGAAAGCACTGGTGAGAATGTGCGTCCCATAGTCTCCATAGTAATGAACTTTACCAAACCAACCAGCGACCGTCCAGCCCTGCTCACTCTGGGCGAGGTGGAGACCTTCCTTCATGAGTTTGGACATGCATTGCATGCCATTTTCTCACAAGTCCGCTACGAGGCTCTGTCATGTACAAATGTATATTGGGATTTCGTCGAACTGCCATCGCAATTCATGGAAAACTATGCTATAGAACCCGAATTCCTTGCCACTTTTGCCAGACACTATAAAACTGGTGAGATTCTACCCGAAGAATACATACAACGCATTAGACAAAGTCGCAACTTCCAGTGCGGCTATGCATGCTGCCGTCAGGTTAGTTTCTGCTTGTTGGACATGGCATACTACACTCTGACAACACCACTTACCGAAGACATTCCCACGTTTGAACAACGAGCATGGGCTCCAGCAATGGTACTCGATACACTCGACAACAGTTGTATGAGCGTACGCTTTGGACACATCATGTCGGGAGGATACTCTGCTGGATACTATAGTTACAAATGGGCAGAGGTATTGGATGCCGATGCCTTCAGCGTATTCCAGAAGGAGGGTATATTCAATGCCGAAACGGCCAATCGTTTCCGTCGTGAGGTGCTCTCTCGCGGCTGCTCAGAGCATCCGATGACCCTGTACAAGAACTTCCGTGGTGGCGAACCAACCATAGATGCTTTGCTGAAGCGAAACGACATTGAAGTGCGATGAAATCTCAAAGATCAAAACTCTGAGCACTCTGAGCCTTCAATTAACGATTTGCTTACGCACAGAAAAAAAATAGACTTTAGACCATAGACATTAGACTTTTAATAATATGACCAAAGAAAAGAACACAATGCTTGATCGCAGATACCTTCGTATGGCTTCCATCTGGAGTGAAAATAGTTATTGTCAACGCCGACAGGTAGGTGCACTTATAGTTAAGGACAAGATGATTATTTCGGATGGTTACAACGGTACACCAAGCGGATTTCCCAACATCTGCGAGGACGACAACAATGTAACACATCCATATGTCTTACATGCCGAAGCCAATGCCATCACCAAGATTGCACGCTCGGGCAACAATTCAGACGGAGCCACCTTGTATGTCACCGACTCACCATGTATAGAGTGCTCCAAGCTCATCATTCAGGCGGGAATCAAACGCGTGGTCTATAGCCGTGAGTATCGTCTTACCGATGGTGTGGATCTATTGAGCCGCGCTGGTATCATCGTAGAGTTTCTACCCATAGAATAAGACTCTGACAAAACATTGAACATTATTTTCATATCACAAGATGAACAACAAATCCCGTACTCCATTGCTCGTTTCTTTATGTATAGCATTAGGCATAGGCATAGGAACCTTTGTTACAACAACGCTTGGAGAACACAATAACGGTTTCAACGCTAAAGGCACCAACAAGATAAGCTATCTTCTACAACTCATCGACCACAACTATGTAGACTCTGTCGACATGGATTCGCTGATAGAAATAGCAGTACCCAAACTTGTGTCTGAATTAGACCCCCACTCATCGTATATACCTGCCAAAGACATAGAGCAGGCCAACGAAGATTTAAAGGGTTCGTTCTCTGGAATAGGTGTCAGTTTCCGCATGGAACACGATTCTGTCACTATAATGAGCGTGATACATGGCGGTCCAGCAGAGAAAGTTGGCATATTGGCAGGAGACCGTATCATCAGTGCCAATGGAGTGTCGCTATGCAAGATGAACTCATCAGAGGTGATGAAGCATCTGAAAGGTCAGAAAGATTCGGAGGTAATACTTGAAATCATACGTCATGGCAGCAAAGAAGCTATGAAATTCAATGTTATCCGAGGCGACATACCCATAGAAAGTATTGATGCCAGTTTCTTGATAGACAAGGAGATTGGTTACATTCGAGTGAAGAACTTCGGCGAACAAACCTATGCAGAGATGCTGACAGCCCTTGCGCATCTGCACATGAACGGCATGAAGTCTCTCATCGTTGACCTGCGCGGCAATCGTGGAGGATACATGCACACTGCTATACAGATGGTTAATGAATTTTTGGCTAAAAACCAACTCATCGTTTACACTGAAGGTCGTAATGTCGAACGCAACGATTTTATTTCCAACGGCAGAGGTTCCTTCCAAAAGTTACCACTTGTAGTCCTTATGGACGAAATGAGTGCCTCATCAAGCGAGATCTTTGCTGGAGCCATTCAGGACAACGACCGTGGCATTGTCATCGGCAGACGCTCGTATGGTAAGGGATTGGTGCAGCAACCTATGGAATTCGGAGACGGAAGCGAAGTGCGACTCACCATTGCAAGATACCACACACCCTCTGGTCGTTGCATTCAGAAACCATATGAAAAGGGGCATGGCGAAGATTACGAAAACGAACTTCTCCTACGCTACCAACGTGGTGAATTCTATGTCGAAGACTCCATACGTCAGGATGGTCCCAAATACTATACGAGCATAGGCAGAACTGTATATGGCGGTGGTGGCATACGCCCCGACATCTTCGTTCCCGACGATACCACAGGAATTACTTCCTATTACAAGGATGCCGTATATAAGGGATTGATAGCGCAATTCTGTTTTGAGGTTGTGGATCAGAATAGAGAAACACTGGCCGGTCTACATACTTTGGAGGATAAAATCAAATGGTTGGACCAGCAGAACATCATTGAGAGTTTTGCACGCTACGGACAGAAACACTCTCTGCCTCGCCGAAACATCATGATGCAGAAAAGCAAGAAATTGTTCTACCGCTCTATCTATTCGGGCATTATATACAACAGCAGCGAAATGAACGATTATCTGCGTTTCCTCAATCAAGACGACCCTGCTGTGATACGCTCTCTACAGATTATACGCGAGGGTAAAACCATTCCCAGCATTGACACACTAACCCAAGACACTGTATCATGCGAATAGTAATACAACGAGTTTCACAAGCCCATGTTGCCATTGATGGAGAGGTTGTTAGTGCTATAGGGCACGGAATGCTCATCCTTCTTGGCGTAACTACCGAAGACACCACAGACGATGCAGACTGGCTTGTTGGCAAGGTTTCTCGCCTACGTATCTTTGACGACACAGATGGAGTCATGAACCGTAGCATACTGGATGTTGAAGAAGAGGCATTGGTGGTGAGTCAATTTACCCTCATGGCTTCATACCGTAAGGGCAACAGACCTTCCTACATCCATGCTGCACCTCCCACAATAGCCGTTCCGCTCTACGAATATTTCGTCAAAGAACTGGAGCGTGCACTTGGCAAACACATACCAACAGGCCAATTTGGTGCAGACATGCAGGTAAGTCTTATCAATGATGGACCTGTCACTATAGTCATGGACTCCAAAAATCCCGAGTGAGAATGAAAATCGTCATCATGGGTGCATTGGTATGCTTTGAGCACCACAAAAAAACTCCCCAGTTTCTCCTTTTTGAACTGCACCCCAAAAGTTAGACACAAAACTTTTGGGGTGTTTTATGTACAGACATCATAACTTTGAAGAACGATTAAATATCGTAAGTCGTTTGCAATCTGGAGAATCTCTTGAACCTCTGTGCAAAGAGTTGAAATTGGACAAGAAGATGGTTCGTCTTTGGTATCTGCGTTATAAGAAGTATGGAGAAGAAGGTTTACGTGGTACTCGTTATTCTCGTTATACGGCAGATGAAAAACTTGCAATAGTAAAAGAATTTGTAGAAAAAGGAGTATTTTTGCAAACGTTATGTCTCCGGTATGATTTGAACAGATCCACCATAAAGACCTGGGTGCGTCTGTATCGTCAAGGTCTTTCACTTGAAAACCGAAAAAGGGGACGACCACCAGGTATGGCAAGACCAAAGAAGAAAGAAGCACAGACAGAATTAGAGAGACTTCAGGCAGAGAATCTCCGTCTGAGGGCAGAGAATGCGTTGCTAAAAAAAGTGAAGGCCTTAGTCGAGGAACAGGAAGCCCGAGCGCGTCTCAATGGGCAAAAGCCATCGAGGAACTAAGGTCGGAATATCCTCTTGCCCTACTTTTAGGGTTAAGAAAGATGGCTCGCTCAAAGTTCTATTATCATATCAAAAGAATGAAGCTCAAAGAAAAATACGTTCTTGAAAAGGAAGAAATCAAGGATATCTTTCATGAGCACAAAGGTCGTTATGGTTATAGACGGATAACCGCAGAGATGCGAAATAGAAATTATGTTATAAACCATAAAACCGTGCAGCGTCTTATGGGTGAAATGGGTCTTAAATGCAAGATTCGTAAAGTTCGCTACCGTTCCTACAGAGGAGAAATAGGCAAAGTTGCCCCCAATGTTATTGACCGCAATTTTGTTGCAACATCTCCAAATCGTAAATGGGCTACAGATGTAACTCAAATAAACGTTGGTTCATCCAAATTGTATCTGTCGCCTATACTTGATATGTATAATGGTGAAATAATCTCTTATAATATCTCTGACAGCCCCAATTTGGAGCAGGTGTATGATATGCTTGACAAGGCATTTGAAAAATTTGATAATCTTGAAGGCTTAATCTTGCATTCTGATCAAGGGTGGCAATATCAGCACTTTGGATATCGTAAGAGATTGGAGGAACGTCACATCATAGTAAGCATCCGATAAAATACATATTGTAGCAGTTATAGTAGTGTTGTACCTTTGCCCTGCAAAATTGCAACAAAACTAAAACTGCTATTTTTATGACTAAAGACGAGTTTACATCACTCCAACTCCAGTACCATCAGAGT
>JAFYMW010000134.1 GCA_017548165.1 Bacteroidaceae bacterium | reverse complement strand
TCCGGTAAAATAACTATCTTTGCCCATGGTTACAATTATGTTTGTGCAAAGACAAAGGTAACCAAAAGGGCTGATACCTCGTGAGAAGTGTCAGCCCTTAATTTAAATATCGTAAAAAAGTTTTACCGGACAGCAATAATAAAATATAAACCTTTAAGCGAGCATTCTCGCGAAGAAAAAATATCTTATAAGCGGAATCTTATTCTTTTTTACAATCTTTGCAACATCGTAAATGTGTTTGGAATATGATTCATCGTATTAAAATGTCCAATTTTGGTCCTATCGCCTCATTGGAAGCAGACGGGCTAAAGAACTTGAATTTGATTATCGGACGTAATGGGAAGGGAAAGACTTTCCTGCTTAAAGCCTTGTATGCAGCGACCAAAGTAACAGAACAGTATAAAAGAGGTAAAGAACAGAGAACATTTGCAGAACTGCTACAAGATAAATTGTATTGGACTTTTCAACCTGAAAAGATCGGGGATCTTGTTAGAAGAGGAGAAAACCGACTGGAGATGGATATGGATATGATGGTTGGGAATAGGTTGGGAAACGTTAGCTTCGGATTTGGTCCTAGTACATCTAAAACAATCTTAGCACCAGTAAATACAGTAGAGACAACAGATGTAAACTCTATATTCCTGCCTGCAAAGGAAATTGTTTCATTGCAAGAAATCATCAAGGAGTCGCGGAGCGAAAAGTATAATGCATTTGGTTTTGATGATACTTATTATGACCTCGCTATGGCATTGACTCCAACTACAAAAGGGAAAAACTACAAAGCTTTTGCTTCGGCAAGAGAGGAACTGAACAAGACAATTCGTGGGAGGATTGAATACGATAAGGATAAAAAGGAGTGGATATTCAAAGATAATGCAAATAGAACATACGCCATAGGGATGACTGCTGAGGGGGTCAAAAAGGTTGCGGTCTTGGATGCATTGCTTGGGAACCATTATCTATCCAAAGATTCTGTAGTGTTTATTGATGAGCCTGAAGCTAACCTGCATCCGGAACTGATATCGAAGTTTATGGATATTATCTATACTCTGTCAGAGATTGGCATACAGTTCTTTATTGCTACTCACTCCTACTTCGTCATAAAAAAAATGTATTTGTTGGCTCATCAGCATGGCATCTCAGTGCCGATATTCTCAATGGAAGAAGAGAATGGGTGGAACCAATATGATTTGAAAGAGGAGATGCCCGATAATCCTATCATAGCTGAGTCTGTAAGGTTGTATCAGGAAGAAGTTATGCTATGATTTGCTATGAGTACGAAGAAAATAACAGAATCGGGGATGGCATTTGTGGTGGATGGAGACACTACATTCGAAATAGAGAAGGCAGGATGCATTAACGGAATGTCTAGAGTGAAGACTGCTGAATTTGTTTCTTTGACGGGAGGCTCTACGGTTAGGATTGTTGAGGCAAAGACATCAGCTCCGAATCCCTAAGGTATTGAACCTGCGAAGTTCCCTATTTATATAAGAGACATAATAGAGAAATTCCAAAACTCAATAACTCTAATGAATGTTGCCGCGATTAAGCGTCGTGAAGATATTTATAAAATATTGCCAAATGCAATGCAGAAATTCCATTGGAGAAAGGCAGAATATAAACTTTTTCTTGTTATAAAAAATCACCGCATGGAATGGCTTCTCCCTGTGAGTGATGCTCTTAAAAAAGAAATGAAACCAATCTTGAAATGTTGGGGAATACCTGATAGTAACCTAAAGGTCATTAATGAGGATATAGCAAGAAATCTACAATTGATAGATTGAGTCACAATAGTGGATTTCAAATTGAGCATGTATGGTTTCTTAACCTGACTATGTCTTCGCAACGATGTTGCTGGAATCTGATCAAAAGCACGGGAGGTTCAGATTAATATTTTATCAACGTGATTAAACTGATTCACACGGATTAAATTTATCACCGCTCATCCGCTAACCGCTCACCCGCTCACCGTTTATTACTAAGATTCGCGCGATCCGTGTTCTATTAAATTTATCTCCGCTCATCGCTCCACTCTCAAATTGTCCCCCTGAGACAGGGTGGACGAGCGAAGCGGAGGGGGTGGATAAACTCCGCTCATCCGCTAACCGCTAACCGCTCACCGTTAATTTAGATATTATGAATATGTTTTTCGAACTGTTGCAGATTGCAGCAGGGAATAGAAAATGGTTCTCGTCATTGCCTTCTGAGGAGGAGTGGCGAGAACTTTTTGATTTGGCTGAGAAGCAGACGCTGACAGGGGTGGCGTTCTATGGTATAGAGCGTTTGCCGTTGGAGCAGCGTCCTCCAAAACCTTTGCTGATGAAATGGTATTCGGCAACAGAGCGTTTAAAGGCTTTGAATGCCGAGATGAATGCCAAGGTGGTGGCAGTGGCAAGGCGTTTTAGGAGGGATGGCTTTAGGTCTGTGATATTGAAGGGGCAGGGGATAGCAACTCTGTATCCTGATGCCAGTTATCGTACTCCGGGAGATATTGATATATGGGTTGAGGGTGGGAGAGAGAGGGTTGCGGCCTATTTGCGTGGTATTGCGCCAAAGTGTAAGGTGGTATATCATCATGCCGATTTCTATCCTATAGGTGGTACGGATATAGAGGTGCATTTCATGCCAACGTGGATGAATAGTTATTTTAGCAATAGGTGTTTGCAACGTTTCTTTGCTGACAAGGCTTTGGATTGTTTTAAAGATGCTTTGGACGAGGTGGGAGATGATGGGAGGATTCCTGTGCCAACATTGGAACTGAACAGGGTGTTTATCCTGGTGCATATATATCGACATTTGTTTAGCGAGGGCATAGGCTTGCGTCAGTTGATGGATTATTACTATGTGTTGCGTCAGGGATTTACAGAAGCGGAGCGTAGGGAGACTTTACAGGTGCTGGAGTCGCTGAAGATGGGGCGCTTTGCTGGTGCTGTGATGTATGTGTTGCAGAGGGTGTTTGGTATGGAGGACAGATATCTGTTATTGCCTCCGAATGAAAAAGAGGGTCGCTTCCTTCTGAATGAGATAATGATGGCTGGTAACTTCGGGCATTATGACAAGAGGATAAAGCGTGAGAAGAATGATGGGGAGTGGGATGGTTTTCTTCGCAGGGTTGGTCGTAACTTCCGTTTCGTAAGGAGTTATCCGTCAGAAGTACTGTGGAGTCCTTTGTTCAAACTTTGGCACTTTGTTATGAGAACGAGGTGGAATCTCTAATTGGTGAACGGTGAGCGAGGAGCGGTGAGAGATGAGCGGTGAGCGGAGTTTATCCACCCCCTCCGCTTCGCTCGTCCACCCTGTCTCAGGGGGACAGTTTGAGAGTGGAGCGGTGAGTGATTTTGAAGTTCCACGTATCACGGGGATCTAGATGATGAACGGTGAGCGTGGAATGGTGAGCGGATGAGCGGTGATAAATTTAATAGAACACGGATTACACGGATCTTAGTAATAAACGGTGAGCGGTTAGCGGTGAGCGTGGAGCGGGAAGCTATTAAATTGAACACGGATCACGCGAATCTGACGGAATTAATTTAAAAGGAATGAGAGGTTACAGTTTGTTTAAAACAAATCAGAATGAGTACCAGTGTTTATCATTAATAAAATCAAATCTGTATCATTCTGTTCCCAGATTAGTAACCAGTCTGGTCTAATATGACATTCCCATTCACCAGATCTATTGCCCTTTAACCTATGAGGTTTATATTCCTTCGGTAAAGAACCTCCCTCTATCAAAATCTCCAAGACCTTCTATAATTCATCCATGGGGAAGCCCCTCTTTTTACAAAGTTTGACATCCTTTTTGAATTAACTGGTCATTCGCAGAGAATACTTCATTCGTTCTCTATTTCTTTGATAAACTCATCAAGGTTATTGTATTCGTGTATACGTCCATGCTTTATATCATCCAAAGCAAGCTCGTATCCAGTTTTTTTGTGCGTAGTTTTCTTTTTCATGACCCATTCCATGTTTTTTACTAATTTGCGCAAAAAAGCTAAGTCCATTTGCGGTATCTCTAATTCTATTTTCTGTATAGCGTCTTTGCAACTGTGTTGCTGGAATCTCTTTTCGTCGTTAATCAAATTCGCTAACCGCTCATCCACTCAACGTTAAATTTTGCCGCTCATCCGCTAACCGCTCATCCACTCAACGTTTAATTTTACCGCTCATCCGCTAACCGCTCATCCGCTAAACGTTACATCAGGATGGTTTCCTTCATGAGGGTGATGTCGTTTTCGGTGAGACCGAGGTCGAGGAGGGTGTCGTGGTCGGAATCAAAGGCGGAGAGGTCGTCGGGGTGCATGGCGAGGTATTTGTTGTAGAGGCGCGATGCTTCTACAGGGTCGCCAGACAACCATGTGCAGTGACCGGCATTGAGGAGGTCTTCCCATGATGGACCACCTTGCCATTCGAGGAGTTTGTGGTAGTAGCGTTGGGCACGTGTCAGGTTGCCTGTCATCATGGAGCACCATGCTATGGCTCGGGCAGAGGTGCGCGGTGCTGTCTCTTTGATTTCGAGATGGAAGAAGCGTTTTAGGGCTTCGTCATAACGTTTTTCGTTTATTAGGCATAGACCTGTTTCCTGGACGATGTGCATGTCATCGGGATTGGACTTTTCCAGTTCCATGAGACATTGCAGTCTCTCTGTATTTTCGCCAAGGTGCTTGTCGCACTGGGCAAGCATGCGCAGGGTTTCCTCTGTCTGGCCGTTGCGGTGCATCCATGAACGAAGATATGTGGCAGAGTGTATATAGTTGGCATGCCTGAGAAAAAGACGGCTGGTTTCGAGAAGAAAGTTGTCGTCGATAAATGGCAGTAGTATGGGACTCTCTGTGAAATATGGAGTGAGGTTGAAGGGGTTGCTGGTGGTGTGGTGCCATGGCGAGAACATGAAGAAGCGCAGAAGAGTCTGGAAGGTGTATCGATATGCATTCTGGTCTCGTTCGGCTTGTCGTATCTGAACGAGTCGTTCGTTATCGGTGTCAAGAATCTGTTGTGGTATTTGTTTCTTCATGGCATCGATAGAGGTGATTTTGTTGATGGCACTGGACAATGCATACTTGTCGATGTCGCACAGTTCGGCATGTCCGAAGATAGCATTGGCCAAGGGTTTGGCATCGCCAAGGTCGTTGAGGGCTGGGTTGTCGATATTGAAATCTACAAGCCATGTTTGTAATTGGTGGAATATCTCGAGTTTGCTCAACGAAGCAAAGGTGCCAAGATTCATATCTATGCCATCCTGTGCCATCTTGTTGAGTTTCTCGACATAGACCTGCATGTTCTTGTTGCCCTCTTCGGCAATCTCCATGCGTTGCTCTTCATCGTCTGTCATACCCATTTTCTCGCGTATCTTCATCTGCTCTTTCTGCATTTTGTCGAAGATTTCGTGTTGTATCTGCTTCTGTGTCTTAAGACCAATGATAGAGGTGAAGAAGTATTTTTGTATCTCCACGAGTTCTGCCTTCAGAGTGGCATCGGTAGAGAGTAGCATAGCATCGTCGATGAAACTCTGTGGCATATTGTGGCCATGTCTGATGAGCATCAGTACTATGCCACTCCATGCTGTAGCGCGTACCTGTCTGTCGTCGCTCTTGGTCCATGCCAATAGCTTATCGGCATGCATATGAGGGAAATGGTTCATTTCCTTTGCATCCCAAAGCCATATATTCAGCAGAGAGAGGAGTGAAGCATATCTGCTGGGTTTGCCATCGTGCAGATGCCATTGCAGGAACAGGTAGGAGAGTTCGAGAGAGAGTGGCATGTAGTTTATAGTATGTGCTATATATTAATATATAATGTATGGTTGGGTGGTGTTCTATCCCTCTACTTCATGTCTTTCATCGACTCGAGATAGAGTTTGCGTAGTTGCTGAGATTGCCATCTACGGAGAGAATCGGTTTGTGCTGATGAGGAGATATAAAGTCCCATGCCATGGATGATGGTGTCCATGAGTAGGCGATGACCTTGCGACAATAAAGAGTCGGCCCATGGTTGTGGCACTATGGCAGCATCTATGAGTCCGTCGTGCAGCATTTTGTAGCGAAGAGGTATGCTATTGATTTGTGCATGATAGACATCGGTTGGGTTTAGTGCGCTGTCGGTGAGTGTGTTGTTCAACCATTCTTCCATCTGGCTCCATCTGGTCAGTGCCACCATATTGGTTCTCAGTGCAGCGATAGATTGTATGTCCTTGTCTTTGTTGGCTATGAGCATCATTCTTACGGGGATGTTCAGTAGAAGGCGTGGACGTAGCGAATCTTGTTTTATACGTGATATGCGCAGCGAGTCTTCAAAATACACATGTGCCATGGAACTGAGTATGGCAGTGTCGATGTCCATGAGGGCATCGTAGTGCAGAAGTCGTAAGGGCAACTGCATGTTATTGGCCAGTTTGCTATCTATGGCATGTCTGAGCACATTGCACTCCTGTATGGGTAAAAGGGCAATGTGCAACGAGAGTGTGTCGGTAGTGACAGGCTCGTTGCCGTCATTGTTGCTGGTGGTATTGCATGCCGATAATATAAAGCACCATAGCAATGCGAGAAGATGTTTACGGACGAAGCTGAGCATCTTAAAATTGTAGTAGAGTGGGGATGGCTTGGTGTGTGAATATTGTTAAGGTATAGAACCTACCTTAAAAAATAAAGGGACGGGCAACCTATGCTCGTCCCCTTATTATGTCTATATTCGGGTTGGTACCAACATATAGATCAGGTAGCAGTTTTATCCGCAAGGATTAGCCCTTGATGGCTGCTACACCGGGGAGTACCTTACCCTCGATAGCCTCGAGAAGAGCACCACCACCAGTAGAGATGTAAGATACCTTGTCGGCCAAACCGAACTTGTTAACGCAAGCTACAGAGTCGCCACCGCCGATGAGAGAGAAAGCACCCTCGGCTGTTGCCTCGGCAATAGCGTTACCGATAGCGCGAGAACCGCCAGTGAAGGTCTCCATCTCGAATACACCTGCAGGACCGTTCCAAAGGATGGTCTTACAACCCTTGATAGCCTCGGCAAACAACTTCTGAGCCTCTGGACCAGCGTCCAAACCTTCCCAACCCTCGGGAATGTTGTCAGAGGGGCATACCTGAGTGTTGCAATCGTTCTTGAAGTCGTCACCGCAAAGAGCGTCGGGAGCCATAACCAACTCAACACCGTTCTTCTTAGCCAACTCCTCAACGCCGAGAGCCACGTCCAGCTTATCCATCTCACAGATAGAGTTGCCTACGTTGCCACCGTGAGCCTTAGAGAAGGTGTATGTCATACCACCACAGAGGATGAGCTTGTCTACCTTGCCCAAGAGGTTCTCGATGATACCAATCTTTGAAGATACCTTAGAACCACCCATGATAGCGATGAAAGGACGCTTGATGTTTGACAATACGTTGTCAACAGCCTCAACTTCCTTCTCCATCAGGTAACCCAACATCTTATTGTCAGCATCGAAGTAGTCAGCGATAACAGCAGTTGAAGCATGCTTGCGGTGAGCTGTACCGAATGCGTCCATTACATAGCAGTCTGCATAGCTAGCCAAGGTCTTTGCGAACTCAGCCTGACGACCCTTCATCTCCTTCTTAGCCTCGTCGAACTCGGGAGTACCCTTCTCAACACCTACGGGCTTGCCTTCCTCCTCGGGATAGTAACGAAGGTTCTCCAACAAGAGAGCCTCACCCATCTTCAGAGCAGCAGCAGCCTCAGCAGCATTAGCGCAATCCTCGGCAAATGCTACGGGGCAACCCAAAGCAGCCTCAACAGCAGCGCGAATCTGACCCAAAGAGAGCTTGGGGTTTACCTTGCCCTTGGGCTTGCCCATGTGGCTCATGATGATGGCAGCACCGCCATCAGCAATAATCTTCTTCAGTGTGGGAAGAGCACCCTTGATACGGGTATCGTCGGTAATGTTACCATTCTCGTCCAGGGGTACATTGAAGTCCACGCGAACGATTGCCTTCTTTCCGGCAAAGTTGTACTGATTGATTGTCATAACTTGAATGTTAATTTTTATATGGGTTAAACTAAATTGCACACAAAGTTACCTAAAAGGATTTATATCTGCAAACCTTTTGAAGAGAAATGTTTGCAAATGGCAGTTAAACCGCATTTTTCACATTGTGGTGTGCGTGATTGGCATACATACCTGCCGTGCAATATGAGCCAATGGTGTGCCAAAGGGATGATCTCGTCGGGTAGGTATTTTATCAATTGCTTCTCTACGGAAAGTGGTGTGGTGCACTTTGGGGTGACCAATCCTATTCTATGGCTAACTCTGAATACATGGGTGTCTACCGCCATTTTGGCTTTCTTGAATATGACGGCCTGAATCACGTTGGCGGTCTTTCTGCCCACACCTGGTAGTTTTTCTAGTTCCTCGCCCATGGAGGGTACCTCTCCGCCATAGTCGCTCACCAACATCTGTGCCATGCCCACAAGATGCTTGGCTTTGTTGTTGGGATATGATACACTCTTTATATATTCGTATATCACATCGGGAGTGGCAGATGCCATGGAGGATGGAGTGGGGAAGTCGCTGAAGAGTTTTGGCGTTATCTGGTTGATGCGCTTATCGGTGCATTGTGCGCTCAGAATCACGGCTACAAGCAGTTCGAACGGAGTTGTGAAATTAAGCTCCGATTCTGCAACAGGCATAGCTTCCTGGAAGTATTCTATCAGTGCTTCGTATCTTTGCTTAATTCTCATGAGTCAGGAATTCTATCAAACGTCCAATTGCTCTTTGGCACACGGGACAGAAACCTGGTGCCTGATTGGTTTTCATCCGGCAGTCCTGTACGGGACGGAATACTCCCTTGGATTGATATCCCGCACCCTCGTAGACACCTACTTTTGTATATATCTCCTTGCCATCGGCTATTGTCGGAATTTGTGTGCCTTCGGGTAGCATATCTTGCCATTTCGAGGCAAAGTCTACCATAGTGGTGATGTTTTGCTCCCATGGTTCGATATTGGCGGGATACATCGTCACATATTGGTCATCATAGTAATACTCGTCGGCAAGGCCCGCAAACGAATGTCCGAACTCATGCACTATAACAGAGGCATAGTCTCTGCCTTGAGCAGAACTGAGCATGTAGTTGTTGTATATACCACCTCCGCCATACTCTTTGGTATTAGCCAGAATGATGATGCTTTCGCATGGAATGCCGTCCAGGATGTCATAAAGTTTCTGTATGTTGGAGGTTGTTAGATAGCGCGAACTATAGAAGGTGTTGAAGTGGCTTCCCAAGCAAGTATTCTTCCACTCGCCATTCTGTGGTATGCTCACACCCGAGTCTTCAGATGCTACCTGCACTGCTATGAAGTTGAATCTGTCCTTGAGTTTGTCAAATGGTGTGTGTGCGAAAATCGATTTCATACTCTCCTTGCAATCCTTTATGAATTGCTTCATCTCCTTAGCGCTATATCCGTCTGGTACGAATACTACATCGATTTTCTTTTTACTGTCTCCCGATTGGTGCAGATAAGTGTGAGGCAATGTCTTCTTGCTATCGTGCCTCGCTATCAGATTGTCCAAAGGATTTATGGTATAGTTAAAGTAGGACTTTGTACTGTTGTGTATATTCTTTAGTTCTATAGATATATATACCTCTTTTCTTGGCATTGGAATGAGGAAAGTGTTTTCGAAACTCTTCGACACGCGAGTGGCCTCTTCTGTTGTTTGCCATTCCTGGAACAAGGTGGAAAAGCTATGTACATAGAGAGTGTCCTGGCTTTCTGCATCTTTCACGCAAATCACACCGTTGCCCATCAATGGCAAGGTGTTCATATTCACACGTCGACCATGCCATCCCTGAGACACCTTCATCTTATCCAAGAATATTGATTGCGAGTCGCTATTTCCGGCAAATATCATATCCATTCTCAGCGTAGAATCGCAATACCACTCTTTCTCTACCTGTGCCATAGTATTTGTTGCTCCCAAAAGAGATAATACCGAGAATGTAGCGAGAAGATTTTTATGTAAGTATTTTTTCATAATATGTATTGTTTTGTCTAATCAAGCTTTATCTGTAGAATATTGTCCAAAACAGCTATGGCTGTATGTACATCTTTTATGCTTGAGATGTTGAGGAATCTATGACCATTGCGCTCGGAGAGTTGACAATTTGCAGCATTGGTTGTAAAGTATGCCACTATCTGTCCGAAGGTGTTTCCCATATAATAAGGACTGTTTTCTGCTTTGACAAAATACAGACGCATCTGTCCATTTTTCAGTTGTAGGCGCTCCACTCCCAACTCCTTGCCCAGTCGGCGCAATCGTACCAGGTTGCACAGGTCCATAGCCTCCTTCGGTATGGGACCGAAGCGGTCCTTCAATCTGGTGCAGAAAGCCTCTATCTGATGGTCCTGCTCCATCTGGTCCAGTTCGCGATACAGGAGCATGCGCTCGCTGCTCGTAGGCACATAGGTCTCTGGCAGATGGGCAGGCAGGTCTGTCTCCAACTGACATTCGTCCACAAAGTCCGTTGCGCTCGAAGTCTTGGCATATTCCTTGTCCTCCTCTGAGTACAGGTCCTGAAACTCCTCGTTGCGCAATTCCTTCACCGCCTCGGAGAGAATCTTCTGGTATGTCTCATAGCCCAGGTCGGCAATGAAACCGCTCTGCTCAGCACCCAACAGATTGCCGGCACCACGAATGTCCAGGTCCTGCATGGCTATGTGTATGCCGCTTCCCAGGTCGGAGAAAGTCTCTATAGCCTGTAGGCGTCGGCGTGCCTCGGGATTGAGGCCCGACATGGGTGGAGCCAGCAGATAGCAGAAAGCCTTGCGGTTGCTTCGTCCCACACGTCCGCGCATCTGGTGCAGGTCGGACAGGCCGAAGTTCTGTGCCGAGCATACAATGATGGTGTTGGCATTGGGAATGTCTATGCCGCTCTCTATTATGGTGGTGGAGATGAGCACATCGTAGTCGTGGTTCACGAAGCCCAGGATTATCTCCTCCAGTTTCTCGGGCGACATCTGTCCGTGTCCCGTCACCACACGAGCATCGGGCACATACTTGCGCACTATGCTCTCCAGTTCGGGTAGCGAGGATATGCGGTTCGACACTATGTAGACCTGTCCGTTTCGGCTCATCTCAAAGCCCACGGCCTCGGCTATCACATCGCTCGAGAAGGTGCACACC
>JAFYMW010000133.1 GCA_017548165.1 Bacteroidaceae bacterium | reverse complement strand
GGTGTTGCTCAGGTCGTTCTTCATCCACAACTCACCATTGTCGTACTCCGTTACTGCCTTGTTTGGCTCAGCGGCACATAACAACTGGATGGCAGAACCTGCAATACCAGGAGATTGAATGTTGAAAACCTGATTCTGATTGTTGAGATTGGGTTTCCAGTGAAGGAGTTTGCCAGGATTCTTGCTCTGCAAAGCCATGTCGATGCTCAACTTTGAACCCATATTGTAGAGTCCATACGAACCTTCGCTACCATCACTGATGAGCGCCCACATCTGACTCTTGTCGTTCTCGGAGAGTTCACCCATCACGATGGCTGCATCAGGATTATGATTGCCATTGTTGGTCATTGCCTTGCCAGTGTTGGAAGACACAATGCGGTAGATGCTACCCACCGTCTGCGAACTGGCACATAGTGCAAAGAAACCCGATAACAGGAAAATCGGAATTCTCTTTGTGGTTAAGTTTGAAAGTTTAATCATAACAATAGTTTATTTAGGTTATTTGTTTATTTGAATTCACTTATTCTGCGGCAATACTTGCCTCCAAACATGCAATACAGGCCAAGCACCACGAATGGCACACTGAGCAACTGTCCCATGTTGAACATCATACCGGATTCAAAGTCTACCTGATTCTCCTTGGTCAACTCAATGAATATTCTGGAAAAGAAAATCAAGAAAAGACAAAGACCGAAATAGAATCCGGAACCTACTCTGATATCCACCAGAGGCTTCCTGTCATTGGAAGTATATCTCTCTATGATTTCCTTCTTCAACGAGAGGCGATAGATGAACCAGCCTATGAAGAAGAACATGGCATAGCAGAGAGCCTCGTACAACTGTCCGGGATGGCGTGGAAGCATGTCCACACGCTCAAAGACGAAGGCCCAGGGCACATCTGTGGGACTGCCTATAATCTCCGAATTCATAAGGTTGCCCAGACGTATGGCACATGCACAAATGGGGGTTACTATGGCCACATTGTCCAATACATGCATGAGGTTCAACTTCACACTACGGCTATACAGGACTATGGCTATCATCAGACCAAGTGTGCCTCCATGCGATGCCAGACCTTCATATCCGGTAAAGTGCCACTCGCCGTCTGGAAACTTGCGCATAGGCAGAATCATCTCCATGGGATGGGAGAGATAGTATCCAGGTTCGTAGAAAAGGCAATGACCAAGGCGCGCTCCTATAAGTATACCAAGGAAGCAGTAGAGAAACATAGGTTCGAACTTGTCCTCGCCCAACTTCTGCTCCTTGAACAGATAGTGCATCAGATGATATACAGCAAACAGGCCTATGCACCAAAGGAGAGAATACCAACGTACCTCCACTGGTCCAAGGCTGAATGCCACTACATCAGGATTCCAAAGAATATATCCAGGTATATTCATATTACATTATACATTAAAGCGGAAGTGCATGATGTCGCCATCCTGAACAACATATTCCTTACCTTCTACACCCATCTTGCCGGCTTCGCGGACAGCTGCCTCGCTTCCGTAATGGATATAGTCGTCGTACTTGATAACCTCGGCACGGATGAAACCCTTTTCAAAGTCGGTGTGGATGACACCAGCACACTGGGGTGCCTTCCATCCCTTGCGGAAGGTCCATGCCTTAACTTCCATCTCACCAGCGGTGATGAAGGTCTGAAGGGTAAGAAGACTATAGATGGCCTTGATGAGACGATTGCAACCGCTCTCGGTAAGACCCATATCCTCGAGGAACATCTGCTTCTCTTCGTAAGTCTCGAGTTCGGCAATGTCGGCCTCGGTCTGTGCACTGATGATGAGCATCTCTGCATCCTCATCCTTGATGGCCTCGGCAACACGTGCGGTATGCTCGTTGCCGGTGGAAGCGCTCTTGTCGTCTACATTACATACATAGAGCACAGGCTTGGCGGTGAGGAGGAAGAGAGACTTGGCAGCTGCAATCTCGTCCTCGGTGTCGAAGCTAACGGTGCGCGCACTCTTGCCTTCGAGAAGAACCTTGCGATAGGTGTCGATAACATCCATCTCTATCTTGGCTGCCTTGTCGCCACCAACTCGTGCTGCCTTCTCCACACGCTTGGCACGGTTCTCAAGTGTCTCGAGGTCCTTCAACTGAAGTTCCATATCGATGATTTCCTTATCGCGGACAGGATCCACACTACCGTCAACATGAACGATGCCTGAATCGTCGAAGCAACGAAGCACATGAATGATGGCATCGCACTCACGAATATTGGCGAGGAACTGATTTCCCAATCCTTCTCCCTTGCTTGCTCCCTTTACCAAACCGGCAATATCCACAATATCGCACACGGCAGGAACTATGCGGCCTGGCTTGACTATCTCTGCCAACTTGGTCAGACGCTCGTCGGGCACACTAACCTGTCCCAACTGTGCATCGATGGTGCAGAATGGGAAGTTAGCTGCCTGTGCCTTGGCACTGGAAAGACAATTAAACAATGTTGATTTACCTACGTTAGGGAGTCCTACTATACCTGCTTTCATTTCTTATAATTGTATTTTATTTATTTTTTATAGATGGTTTAGAAAATCTAGATAGTCTAGAAGGTCTAGATAGTCTAGATAATCTAGATAAATTTACCTTTAATCCGACTTTATCGGATTTAATCTGCTCACGCTCGGCAATTGAAGTAACTTCATTGCTCTCGCTTACTCGCAGATTTCCGTTTTCTCAAAGTCCCAGCTTCTCTGAAATCTCAAGCATTCTGTTTATTGACACTATGGCCTTCTCTGCCACTTCGGCATCTACATGTATCTCTGGTGCTTCGTTCTTCAGACAATCATATAACTTCTGCATGGTGACGAGCTTCATGTATGAACACTCGTTGCATGCACAGGTGCTATCGCTGGGAGGTGCAGGGATGAAGGTCTTCTCTGGACATGCCTTCTGCATCTCGTGGAGAATACCGCTCTCTGTTGCCACAATGAAGGTATCTGAACTATCGTTGATACTGTACTTCAAAAGGGCGGCGGTGGAACCAACCTTGTCTGCCAACTTTACAACAGTTCCCTTGCACTCGGGATGAACCAATACCTTGGCATCTGGATACTGCTTCTTCAGTTCAATAATCTTCTCCACGGAGAACTTCTCATGCACATGGCATGCACCATCCCAGAGGAGCATGTTTCTGCCTGTTATACTATTTATATATCCGCCCAGGTTGCGGTCGGGACCAAAGATGATGGGAGTGTCCTGTGGCAACGACTCTACTATCTCTCGAGCATTGCTACTGGTAACTACAATATCCGTCACTGCCTTTGTGGCTGCTGTGGTGTTTACATAACTGATAACAGTATGACCGGGATGCTGTGCTACGAACTCGGCAAACTTGTCGGCAGGACAACTCTCTGCCAGGGAGCAGGTAGCCTCGAGGTCGGGAACAAGAACCTTCTTGTCGGGACAAAGTATCTTGCTTGTCTCGCCCATGAAGTGCACACCACACATTACTATAATGTCTGCATCGGTGGTAGCAGCCTTCTGTGCCAATGCTAAAGAATCGCCTACGAAATCTGCCATATCCTGAATCTCACCGTCGGTGTAGTAGTGTGCCATTATCACGGCATTCTTCTCACGGCACATCCTGCGTATTTCTTCCTTAATGTTTTTCATTATTATTATTCCTTTTTTAATTTTTAATAATCTATGATGATAATAATACGATGTTGATAGTGTAGATAACTTATAAGCTTAAAATATCTATTTATCTGTTAATCTTTTTTTTAGGTATGTTTTTATGTATGTTGACAACCATTGAGATAACACTGTTTATTACTATTTTTGCTATGTTTATAACTATTTATCTCTATTTTTGTCTTCATCAATTTAATGGTTATGGAAGGGTTATTATAAGAGTTATCAACACGAATGTAGATAACTTTTCACCATAAAATCCCATATTATCATGCCTGCGGTGACAGAAACATTCATACTATGCTTGGTACCGAACTGAGGTATTTCTAGGCATCCGTCGGCCATATCCACTATATGTTGTTGCACTCCTTTCACCTCGTTTCCCATTACCACGGCATACTTCTTTCCCTTCTCTGGAATGAACTCGTTTAGCATAGTAGAACCTTCACATTGCTCTACCGCCATGATGATGTATCCCTCCTGTTTCAACCACTCAATGGCATCTTCTGTTTGCTTGAAGTATTTCCATTCTACGGTGTCTTCTGCACCAAGGGCAGTCTTGTGTATCTCCACGTTTGGTGGAGTTGCTGTTATGCCACAAAGACATATTCCTGCCAGACGCATGGCATCTGCCGTACGAAACACACTACCCACATTGTACAAGCTACGCACATGATCAAGAACAACCACCAATTGGTTCTTGTCGGCAGCTTGAAACTCTTGTGGGGTTATGCGCCCCATCTCTGTTACTTTCAGTTTTCTCATTATAGTGGTTTAGAGTTTATCAGTTTTTCTGTTCTATCTTGTTATACTTTGTAGTTATAACTATAGTCTATTTTAGATATGTTTATTGAGCTTTTTTAATTGGTATGTTTATGCCAAGTTTTAATAATTTTACTCTTGTATCATCTGTATTTATAGCAAGCCTTTCTCTACTTGAACCACTACCCTTTCTACTAGTTTGTCATCGTTTTCAGGGTCGTATTCCTTCTTTAGCGAAGCACGAAATGTCCATGCGAATACCTGATAGACTGCAGCTCTGCCAGGGCCAAGGAAAGCTTGTACTATCTCGTAGGATGTCTGATTGCACTCTCTGTCTACAAGTTTTATTAGCAGTTTTCCTTGTGAGTAGGTGAGCTTCTTCATTATGGGAGTATAAGTTCTCTTAATCTCTCTCTCCACCATCTTGATATGCTCATCCTTGCTCTTTTTATCTGGAAGCATTTCCAATGTTTCGTATGTTTCCTTTATGATAGCATTGACCTCTTGTGCCAGAGGAAGAACTTTCTTAACATTATATACGAGTTTGTTGTATTGTTGTCTTTGTTTTTTGTTTTTAAATACTAGTTCAGCATATACAGGTAGTTCGGGTAAAAGATATTGTTTCAATGTATCACCTTCAAATATGTATGGTTCGCGATACATATATCTCTGCAATCTCAATTTATATGTTGTAGGTAAACTATCTTCTGAAATATACATATCATTATCTACGACATTCCGACCATTTGCGGTATGGCAGAGTGTCATTAGCATTAACATTATGATATGTATTTTTTTCATTTGTTTTTGTTCAGTAGCTTACACTTGTATCAAATCCTGCATTGCGCAATTTTTGGGCTATGGTGTCCATTGTATCTTTGTCGACTTTTTCAAGTCCTTCAGTAGGCCATTCTCTGTCTAAGGTATATATCATTACCTTGCGTGGACTTATCTTTTTTAGTGTTTCGATGTATGGTACAATATACTCATCCTTGCAATTGTCTACCGACATTGTTTTACCATTATTCCCCTTTATATTGCCTTTCATGAAGATGGTTTGCACTATGGCTTTTCCATTCATTTTTGTAAGGCTCTCTATCACCGCGTTCAAGTTATATGCCTCGTTGGGTTGGTCAACCAAATGTATATATTCTTTGTTTGATGTATCCAGTTTCATTATGGCATTGTCGGCTTTGAGCAAAGCTTGTCTTATTTCTTCTCTATGCACCTGTGTGCTATTTGAAAGAACCGATACTTTGGCATCAGGGAAGTATTCATTGCGCAAGGTAATAACAATGTCTATCACCTGTGGAAACTTTGGATGCATGGTAGGTTCGCCATTGCCAGAAAAGGTGATGACATCAAGTCTTTCTCCCTTCTCTTTCATTTCCCTAAGTTTATGCTCAAGTTTTTCTGCCACTTCCTCCAATGTTGGCAGAGGTAGTTTTGGTTTATGGTCTTTGTTCAAACCACATTCGCAATAGACACAATCAAACGAGCACCATTTGCCATCTCCAGGCATGAGGTTTATGCCAAGAGATATTCCGAGTCTTCTGCTGTTTACAGGTCCGAATATGGGTGAAGGATATATTACAGTCATTATCTTTTTACTTTTTATATAAACTTGGCATCAGCAAGAAGAGTACAGTATATATCTCCAAGCGACCCACAAGCATATAGAAACTCATAAGCCATTTTGCCACCGAATGTATCTCTGCATAGTTGTTGGCAGGTCCTGTCATTCCGGCACCTGGTCCTATATTGCTCAGTGCGCTCACACAACTACCGAAGCTAGTTATCGTGTTCATGCCGAAGTATGACATTATCGTTATTCCTATAATAACCAGTGCCATGTATATTATAATGAAACTCAGAGTGCGCTTTACTCTTTCGTCGCTCAATACTCGTCCACCCAATGTCACACCCAATATTGCTCTTGGATGAAGTTGTTTAAGGAATTCGTTTCTTATGGATTTTACCACTACAACAAATCTTACCACCTTGATACCACCAGATGTGCTACCAGCACAAGAACCTATTATCATCAACAGAATTGTTGGCATTATATATGCATCGCCCCATGCTACATAGTCAAACTTTGTTGCGGCAAAACCACTACTGCTTATTATTGTTGACACATGAAAAAGTGCCGATCTGAATTGCTCTTCAAATTCAATTGGAAGTGATGTTATATTGTCTAAAGTATAAGAAGAGAAATTAAAGAGTAGCATAAACACCACCACTCCAATCATCACCACTTTGCAGAACACATTGAGTTCCTCATTGTTGCGTATTATGTCCCATCTTTTGATGAAAGCATAGTAATACATGCCAAAGTTAAGACTAGACAATAGCATGAATATCGAGCAGACATATTCTATGTATGGCGAATTGAAATATGCTATACTTGCCGTGTGAGTGGAGAAACCACCTGTTGCTATAGTTGTTAACGAATGGCATATAGCATCAAAGGCATTCATAGGTCCCAGATAGTAGAACATAGCACACGCACTGGTAAGTATCAGGTATATAGCCAACAAGCGTCTGGCCGTGGAACCTATCTTAGGACTGAACTTGTCAAGACTTATTCCTGTTGCCTCGGCAGAGAAGATGTTGTTGTTGCGCATTTCTCCCGTAGGCACTAGGGCAAAGGTGAAAACCACTATTCCCAATCCACCCATCCATTGTGTTATAGAGCGCCAGAACTTCAATCCATATCCTATACCATCTATGTCCGATATCACCGAAGCACCAGTGGTGGAAAATCCAGACATGGTTTCAAAGAAGGCATCTGTCACTCCCATGCCTTCAAGTTTCATAAACGGAAGCATGCCAATGAGAGTAAATAGTACCCACGAAAGTGCTACCACCATGAAACTATCTGCTCTCGAAAGCAATTTCTTCTCGCCATTCCTTTTGGCTTGCCACTTGCTTATGGATATGCATACGGCACCAATGAAAAAACTTATTATGGCACACGACATGAACACCCACCAATCTTTTTCCTTGTACAAGAGGCTGATTAGTGCTGTAAGAATCAGGAATAGCGATTCAAGTTGCAGAAGTATGCCAAATACGTGTTTCTTCATTTATCGTAGGCATGCTTGGGATAGTCTATGGTGTAGTGCAATCCGCGACTTTCTTTTCTTTCCAATGCGTGGCGTGTTATCAGATAACCCACGTTTATCATGTTTCTCAGTTCGCATATATCCTTTGTGGGTTTTACTCTCTTGAACAGATGCTCTGTCTCTTCATAGAGAAGGTCAAGTCGTTCCCATGCACGATGCAGACGAAGGTCGCTTCGTACGATACCCACATAGGTTGACATTATTTGGTTAACCTCCTTCATATCCTGGGCAATAAGCACTTGTTCCTCGTTGCTCAGCGTACCCTCATCGTTCCATTCGGGTATGTTTTCGTTGAAGTAGTACTTGTCTATTGCCTCCACCGAGTGTCGTGCTGCTGCATCGGCATATACTACTGCCTCTATCAGAGAATTGCTAGCCAAACGGTTGCCTCCGTGCAAACCTGTGCACGAACATTCACCCAAGGCATATAGTCTTCTGATGCTGCTCAATCCGTCAAGATCCACCTTGATGCCACCACACATGTAGTGTGCACATGGAGTCACAGGTATATAATCCTTGGTAATGTCAATACCTATCGACAGACACTTTGAGTATATATTTGGGAAGTGTTTCTTTGTTTCCTCTGGGTCTTTGTGTGTGACATCGAGATATACATGCTCTATACCATGAATCTTCATTTCATTGTCTATGGCACGAGCCACTATGTCGCGAGGTGCCAAGCTAAGGCGCTCGTCATACTTCTGCATGAACTCCTCACCATTGGGCAAACGCAATATGCCACCATATCCTCGCATGGCTTCGGTTATGAGGTATGCAGGATGCTTCTCTTTGGGATTATACAAGGCAGTTGGATGGAATTGCACAAACTCCATATCCTGTACCTTACCCTTGGCACGATACACCATGGCTATGCCGTCGCCAGTGGCTATCTTGGGATTGGTGGTAGAGGAATACACGGCACCTGTACCACCAGTTGCCACCACGGTTATCTTGGACAGATAGGTGTCTATCTTGCCTGTTTCGCAATTCAGTATATATGCTCCGAAGCATTCAACATCTGGCGTACGTCTTGTCACACGAACACCAATATGGTGCTGGGTGATTATCTCCACGGCAAAATGATTTTCCAGCACAGTGATGTTCTTATCGTTTCGCACGGCTTCCATCAGTCCTCGTTGAATCTCAAAGCCAGTATCATCGGCATGATGCAATATTCTGAATTCCGAGTGACCACCCTCTCTGTGCAAGTCAAACTCGCCATCCTCTTTCTTATCAAAATTCACACCCCATTTCACCAAATCAGCAATACCAGCGGGACCTCCCTTTACCACTTGTTCCACGGCAGATGGGTCAGAGATATAGTCACCAGCTATCATGGTGTCCTCTATGTGCTTTTCGAAATTGTCTACTTTCAGATTTGTCACCGAGGCTATACCACCCTGGGCTTTCGAAGTATTGGAATCTTCGAATGAAGTCTTACACACAAGAGCAACCTTGCCCTTACCGCTTTGGCTCACTTTCAGTGCATAGCTCATACCTGCTACGCCACCTCCGATAACGAGAAAATCAAATTTTTTAATCATTTTCTTTCTTCTTAGTGTTTGGATATTGAATCCTGTGTCAGCCTGTTTTATGTAGGTTTGCGCGGAATTCAGAGATATTTTAATTTGCACAAAGTTATGAAAATAACTTCACACACGCAAGCACGCGCCCGCGATTTTGGGCTTTCACTCCTTATTTCACCTTTGTGTATCTGGTTTTATCGGGAAATAATTGTACTTTTGTGTACATATATTCCCACGTTTTTTAATTTGATGATATGAAAAAAATATTCGTAGCCATATTGGCGTTGGCCACACTTTTCTCTTGTCGTTCTAGCAAGCAGGTGGTGCAAGCAGAACCAGAGATAAAAACCGTTATAATAGAGAAAGCTGCCAAAAACACCGTTACCGACGAGGAAATGGACTTTCTGAAGATGTGGAATCAGGGGTGGCGCAACTTCAATGCTGCTCCCAAATGTGCGGCCGACACTTGGGAGGGAAGATTGCAACAGCGACTCACACAGATGTGCAACCAACCCATGTTTATAAGCACACAATTGGGACTTGTTGTCTATGATATCACGGCTGGCAAGGAAATATTCAGTTTCAATGCCGACCATCGCCTTCGCCCTGCTTCGTGTCAAAAACTTGTTACCGCCATCTCTGCACTCGACCTTTTGGGTGGAAACTATAGCTTCGTTCCACAGATAGACCAAGCTGGCGAGGGTTGGTGCTGGGATGATGACATCACTTCTCAGATGCCATATCGCGAGCGTCGCTCATGGACAATGACAGAGATATTGCAACCGATGATGAAGGATAGTGACAACAAGATTGCCGAAAGTCTTTTCTGGCAATTGTCTCGACTTTCCGAAGGTAAATTTGGGGAACTGGAATCTGCCGTTGTTAATATAGAAAAAACTTTACAAAAGGCTGGTATCTCTCCTGGCACTGGTTATAGAATAGCAGATGGTAGTGGATTGTCTCTCTATAACTATATAACACCCAATATGCTCAATGCTTTACTGGTATATGCATGGTCTCAGCCAGAGATACGTTTGCACCTCATCCCTTCACTTCCTGTGGGTGGTGTTGATGGCACATTGAAGAAGCGTTTTCATGGAACAAATGCTTACAACAATATATATGCCAAGACGGGTACAGTTACTGGTGTTTCATCCTTGACAGGTTATGCCAATGGTGGTAATGGTCATGTCCTCTCCTTCTGTATCATCAACCAGGGTGTAGAGCGCGGAAGCCATGGTCGCGACTTCCAGGATCAGGTGTGCATAGCCATCACCGAACCATAATCCGTGCGATGGCTCTCTGGTGCCAACATACACACCCTTCCTACTCTTTTTCTTCTTCTCCTTGCTTGATATCGCCCATGGCGGTGAGGTATTCGTGCCATAGGGTGTCGATGTCATATTCTTGCCCGAGAACGTGCTTTATGGCACCATCAAACGACCATGGTACAACTTCCAGAGTGCTACGATTGAATTTGCGCAAGAATTCGGGGTCTTTGGTATCGCGCAACCATACAAAGAAATAGCCAGCACGGCGATATCCATCCATATAACTGCCTCCCTTGGGGCGGTCTTTCTCGCCATGGAAACCTCCATTTGCCACTCGCACGGCATCTGCCATACCCTCGATAAAGGCCCAGAAGACCTTATTATTACCATAGTTGCCAATGCCTTGAGGTTCTAATTGATAGGCGTGTGTAAGTTCGTGAAGTAGCACACCACGAGTTTCAAAAGCCACCTTGGCGGTATCGTTGCCCTGGAAGGAACTGGCAATGTGTCGGGTGCTATAAAAGATGCGTATCTCGCCATTGGAGCCACCCTTGGCAGATATACCCTTAGAGTCCTCCAGCGTGTATCTAAGGTTGTGCACAGGTACTATGCTGTCCTCGGGACTAAAATATAGTGTATTGAGCACGGCACGAGCCTGTTCTTTTATATATTCCTCGGGTTGTGTGATGATGCTATGATATATACTCGAACCTTCGCTTTCGGGAGCCTTGTCTTGAAAGATGATATTTCCCACGAAATAGTCTTTCCACATACTTAGCGTATCGGCCTTTTTTCGTGTTTCACCCTTTTTGTTTGATGCATGTCCCACCATTGCACTCATCATCAGTATGGCAATGATAAATATCTTCCTTGTCATAGTGTACGTTTGGTGTTTTATAGTCCTATTCGCCAACAAAAATATAAAAATATAACCAAATCAAGCACTTCTTGAGGTTATTTATTCATCTATAAAACAAGGGCATGCCAAATAAGCATACCCTTATGTATAATATTTTGGTTTGGTATAAAGTTGTTATTTGATTGTCTGGGGTAATCTAAAGAATATTGGCAAAGTGAAGCTTGTATTTATAGTCTTTAATACCTTGTCATTATGGATTTGTAGTGCAGGGTTCCACTTAGGCATTGCCTTTACTACACGAACAACTTCTTTGGACAATTCTTTATCCGGACTTCTTACTACTTTAACTTCCTTGACATCTCCGTTTCCGTTTACAACAAAAGAAACAATCACCTTTCCTTTTATACCTTTCTTTATGCAATTTTCGGGATATTGAAGATTGTTTGAAAGCCACTTCATTAAAACCTCATCTCCGCCAGGAAATTCCGCATTGATTTCTACAATATCATAAACAAGTTCTTCTCCTACAACCTTTTTTACTGGAGTTTTCGGGGACATAACAACCTCAGGCATACGTATTACATTAATTCCATCATCATCCTTTATAGAACCTACCTTAATAATCTCAACAACTCTGGGAGCGGCACTTGGCGGAGGAGCAATACGCTCTCTTGAGGTGAGCATCTTATATATCTTATCATATTTTTTGTATTTTTCAGACAGAAGTGTCCTTCTCTCGTATGTATAAGAATTGCCTTTGGATGGCTTTTTAGAATTTAGTGTTTCCCTGAAGAAATAAATGGGATATATAGGATCCTGTTCCATATAACGGCGGTAAACAATATCCACAATCTTGTCCATGGAATCAGCAGGTGCTGACGGGTCTGTAGTTAGGACAAGGAAAGTACACTCTGCATCTGATGGAGTATCAAAATTAAAAAGCCAAATTCTTCCGTCAGCATTCATTTTTGCGCTTGCTATGTACTCATCCTTGATCTCTGAAGGAATTTCTTGCAATTTCTCAGCGTATTTTGCACTCTGTTCTTCCATTTGAAGAATCTTCTTGTAACTCTCTTTAGAGAACTTAGCATCCTCTTGTGCGCTTACTGGCAATATGCTCAATAGCATCAGCGCACCAAAACTTAATTGTTTAATATTCATAGTATTATTTTTATTGGCTATGCAAATATAGTATTTTTTTCTTATATTTAGAATATTTCCACACATATTCCTTTGCCTTCCTATGTCTTTTCTCCATGTTTTTTATTTATTACTATTATGATATTTATATATTATATATATATTAAATAATTTATAATAAATATATTATATATATAATTATATAGTAATAATAATTTATAAATATAATATTAATTATACATATATATAATAATATAATATGTAAATAATCAATCAAATAATCAATCAAATAATCAATCAAATAATCAATCAAATAATCAATCAAATAATCAATCAAATAATCAATCAAATAATCAATCAAATAATCAATCAAATAATCAATCAAATAATCAATCAAAT
>JAFYMW010000132.1 GCA_017548165.1 Bacteroidaceae bacterium | reverse complement strand
TTTTGGTAATCTACAACATCAAAGTTGTCTATAAGCACATCCGGAAGGATGGCGCGAAGTAGCTGATCTGATTTCATAAGGCAAAGATAGCACTTTATTCTTGAATATTGTTACACCAACCGGAAATATCCGCAGACCCGTTCTAACTACAGAAATCTGTTGGATGAGAGAGAAGTCATGAACCTCAGAAAAGGATTGAGTATAAAAAGAATCCCCAGCAAACCAAATGGCTTAACCGGGGACTCGGAGGGAGGGAGGGTGACTAGTGGGATTCGAACCCACGACATTCAGAACCACAATCTGACGCTCTAACCGACTGAACTATAGTCACCATCTTGGTTAGTATTGCAAGGAAGGAACATTGTTGTTTCCTTTTTGCGAGTGCAAAGGTATAGCTTTTATTTTAATCATCCAAATGATTGGATAACTTTTTTGCTATTTTAATTACTTTTTTTGCATTATGTACCTTCAAGGATGCATCACATTGGAGCTGCAGGCTTATCCAATTGCATTCTTATATGCCTGCAAAGTATTAAGCATCAGCATACAAATTGTCATTGGACCTACACCACCTGGTACTGGTGTGATAGCAGAGCACAAAGGAGCAACCTGCTCAAAGTCTACATCGCCCTGAAGACGGAAACCTGTCTTCCTTGTCTCGTCTGTAACACGGGTGGTACCTACGTCAATAACAACGGCACCAGGTTTAACCATATCTGCGGTGACAAAAGCAGGACTACCAATAGCAGCAATCAGGATGTCTGCCTGACGGCATTCCTCGGCAAGGTTCTGGGAATGAGAGTGCAGAACGGTGACGGTGGAGTCACCATACTGCTTCTGCATCATGAGCATGGACATGGGTTTGCCTACGATGTTAGAACGACCGAGAATGGCAACCTTCTTGCCACGAGTCTCTATATTATAACGCTGAAGCAATGTGAGTATGCCGAGAGGAGTTGCCGAAATGAAAGCTGGCAAACCGATGGACATACGCCCCACATTGACAGGATGGAAACCATCCACATCCTTCTCGGGGAGGATTGCCTCTGTAACCTTCTGCTCGTCAATATGCCTGGGCAATGGCAACTGGACAATGAAACCATCTATGGCCTCATCATTGTTGAGTTTGTCCACCACGGCAAGGAGTTCCTCCTCGGTGATGGTATCCTCGAATGTAAGCAGTGTGCTCTGAAAACCACATGCCTCGCAAGCCAGGACCTTGTTGCGGACATATGTCTCGCTACCTCCATCATGACCCACCAATACGGCTGCAAGGTGAGGGGCACGGCCACCTTTGGCAACAATAGCCTCTACCTCAGCCTTTATCTCCGCCTTTATCTGCGCGGCGGTTGCTTTTCCATCAATTATCTGCATATAGTATAACGATTAGCGGTTAACGATTAGCGGTGAGCGGAATATCAAGGGGTAAACATTAAAAGTTAAAAGTTAATCGCTCACCTCTCACCGTTAATCCTAATTACATTTTTCCCTTCATCATACCTGCCAACTGTGCCATCTTGGACTTGTCGGTCATCATCTTCATCATCTTGCGTGTCTGGTCGAACTGCTTGATGAGACGGTTAACCTGCTGGATATCTACACCAGCGCCCTTGGCAATACGCTGACGGCGAGAGGTGTTGAGGCACTCGGGATGCTCACGCTCATAGGGAGTCATACTCTGGATGATGGCTTCAATGCTCTTGAATGCATTGTCATCTATGTCAACATCCTTCAATGCCTTGCCCACACCGGGAATCATACTTGCCAAGTCCTTGAGGTTACCCATCTTCTTGATCTGCTGAATCTGGTTGTAGAAGTCGGAGAAGTCGAACTTGTTCTTGCGAATCTTTGCCTCAAGTTTCTTTGCCTCTGCCTCGTCGAACTGCTCCTGCGCACGCTCTACCAGAGAAACGATATCGCCCATGCCCAGGATACGGTCGGCCATACGAGCGGGATGGAAGGGATCGATAGCCTCCATCTTCTCGCCAGTACCAACGAACTTGATGGGCTTGTTCACCACGGTACGGATAGAGAGAGCAGCACCACCACGGGTATCACCGTCAAGTTTGGTAAGGATAACACCGGTATAGTCAAGGCGGTCGTTGAACTCCTTGGCGGTGTTCACGGCATCCTGACCGGTCATAGCATCAACCACGAAGAGTATTTCGTGAGGATTGATGGCATTCTTGATGTCGGAGATCTGCTGCATCAGTTCCTCATCGATAGCCAGACGACCGGCGGTATCGACAATGACAACATCATGCGCCTTTGACTTCGCCTCTCGAATGGCATTGAGGGCTACCTGAACGGGGTCGGTGGCGCCAATCTCCATATATACGGGCACCCCAACCTGCTCACCAAGCACGCGCAACTGCTCCATAGCAGCAGGACGGAAGGTGTCGCAAGCAGCCAAGAGAGGAGACTTGTGCTTCTTCTCCTTGAGCATCTTGGCCAACTTACCGCTCATGGTGGTCTTACCAGAACCATTCAAACCAGCCATCAGAATGATAGAGGGTTCACCGGTACGGCCAGGCAGATTGATTTCTGCTGTCTCACCACCCATCAGTTCTGCCAACTCGTCGTGCACAATCTTTACCATCAGCTGCTGAGGCTTGACGGCGGTGAGCACGTTCTGACCAAGAGCCTTCTGCTTCACGGTGTCGGTGAAGGTCTTTGCCACCTTATAGTTTACGTCGGCATCGAGAAGAGCGCGACGCACATCCTTGAGGGTCTCGGCAACGTTGATTTCGGTAATCTTACCCTCACCCTTCAGTATTTTCCACGAGCGTTCAAGACGCTCCGAAAGATTTTCAAACATATATCCTATTTATTATATTATTTCGTCCTAAAAATGTCGTCGTATTGTCTTGCCTTTGTCGTCGTATCGTCTCGGCAAGGACGTCGTATTGTCTCACCTCATACAAAGTATCGTCTCTGCCAAGGGGATAATAACCCTACCCAGCACTTCACCGTTCAGGTAATGTTCGCCATCAAACAAGGACATCCTGTCGGCACCGTAATGCTTGCGGAAGTCGGGCTGGCAATTGACATTCTTGTCCCTGGTGCCGAACAATCCCCACACATTTTGCTTATCCTCGGTGGTCGTACCAACAAAACTTTGCTTCTCCACCTCCTTGAACTCGGCTATCATCTGCTTGTCCACCTTGAAGTCCTTTGCCCCATCCTCTCGTTTGTTGCGGAATTCCTGTCGGCCCATGCCACGGAAAGTGAGCAATTTGGCCATATGGAAGGAAGGATTCACCAGAATACGCTTGATACCGCGCAACTGCTCGGCATACATGGCACCCATGGAGGTGGCAACGATAAGGTCGGGCTGGTGCTCCTGCACATAATCATGCAGAAAGGCAATGGCACGAAGCGGTTCCACGGGCACATCGGGACTAAGCACCTGCACCCCCTTGGGATAGAAGTGACTACGCAACTGGGTAGCACTGCCTGTGCTACCGGCCGAAGCAAATCCATGTATGTATAGTACCTTCATCGTGTCCTGTAGAAAAGAAAAGAACTCTCCAGCAAAGAAAAATCTTTAACCGGAGAGTTCCACCACCACTTCAGTTGCGGGGGTCCGACTCGAACGGGCGACCTCCAGGTTATGAGCCTGGCGAGCTACCAACTGCTCCACCCCGCGATGTTTATTATCAAGCAAGAAGCAACTGAGGCGTCATTTCTCGTTTGCGAGTGCAAAGGTATAACATTTTTCATTTACCACCAAACTATTCACCAAAAAAATGCAAAAATATTGTTTTTGTGCAATAAAAGTCATACCTTTGCACAAAATCACACCTTATATACAAATAAAAGAGATGGCGGTAGAAAAAACGAGAAACAAGTTGATTGAGGTGGCAAGAATGTTGTTTGCCAAAAATGGCATTGAGGAAACCACAATGAACGACATCGCTCTGGCTTCTGGCAAAGGGCGACGTACCTTGTACACCTACTTCAAAAGCAAGGAGGACATATACGATGCCGTGGTACAGGACGAATTGGAACTTATGGCAAAAAAAATGTCAGAAGTTGCCCAACAGGACATGGACCCAGAAGACAAACTTGTTGCCTTGATTTATGCCCACCTCACAGCTATCAAAGAGGTAGTGCAACGCAACGGTAATATCCGTGCCGAGTTCTTCCGCGACATATGGAGAGTAAGTCTCATCAGACAACGTTTTGACCGCAACGAGAAGATTCTTCTCACCACTATACTCTCCGAAGGCGTGGAAAAAGGACAGTTCGAAATCGACGACCTTTCGTTGATGGTAGACATCATCAGATACTCAGTCAGAGGTATGGAAGTACCATTCATCTATGGTCGCATTGCCGATGGTATGCCCAAGGGCATGATACGAGGTGTAGTGCACAAAATCATCCACCGATCACTGAGCAAGAAGTATAACAGCTAAAACACTGCACACCGTGAAACTATTAGAAGGAAAGACCGCACTGATTACTGGTGCAACACGTGGCATAGGAAAAGGCATAGCACTGAAATTTGCTGCCGAAGGAGCAAACATAGCATTCACAGGTCGAGGAGCCAACGAGGAGATGCTTGCTGCTTTGGAAGCGACACGTCAGGAAGTCGAGGCTTTGGGAGTAAAATGCATCGCTTACGCATCTGATGCAGCAAACTTTGCTCAAACAGAGGAAACCGTAAAGAAAGTCAAAGAAGATTTCGGTTCTATCGACATCCTCGTAAACAATGCCGGCATCACCAAAGACGGTTTGATGTTGCGTATGACCGAGGAGCAATGGGACACCGTCATCAATGCCAACCTCAAATCTGCCTTCAACTTCATCCATGCTTGTCTACCAATAATGATGCGCCAACGTGGAGGTTCTATCATAAATATGTCCAGCGTTGTGGGAGTTCACGGCAATGCCGGCCAAGCCAATTATGCTGCTTCAAAGGCCGGAATGATTGCTTTGGCACAGAGCGTAGCTCTGGAAATGGGCCCCAAGGGTATTCGTGTGAACACCATAGCTCCAGGATTCATTGAGACGGCAATGACCGAAGCACTCCCCGATGAGGTTCGCAATGAATGGAAGAAGAAGATTCCTCTGCGCCGAGCTGGTCAAACAGAGGATGTTGCCAACACTGCACTATATCTGGCTAGCGACCTTTCAAGCTATGTCACTGGACAGGTCATTCAGGTTGATGGTGGCATGAACATGTAAGAAACATACAGATGACCGTTTTATACGAAGACAACCATCTTATCATTGTAAACAAACAGACAGGGGAGATTGTGCAGGGCGACAAGACCGGCGACACTCCCCTTTCTGATATAGTGAAGGATTGGTTGAAAGAGAAGCATAACAAACCCGGAAATGTATATCTGGGTGTAGTACACCGTTTGGACAGACCTGTCTCTGGTGTTGTATTGTTTGCCAAGACAAGCAAGGCACTACCACGTCTAAACAAAATGTTTGCAGAGCACGACAAAGTATCGAAAACATACTGGGCCATAGTACAAAATCGTCCAGAAGCCCCACAAGGCACACTGACACACTGGCTCACCCGCAACGAAAAGAACAACACTGCCCGTGCCTACGACCACGAAGTTCCTGGTTCGAAGAAAGCGGTCTTGGACTACAAACTCATTGCCTCGAGCGAAAGATATCACCTGCTTGAGGTACATCTACACACAGGCAGGCACCACCAGATACGATGCCAGTTGGCAAAGATGGGATGCCCCATAAAAGGTGATTTGAAATACGGATCGCCACGTAGCAACCCCGACGGAAGCATATCCTTGCACGCTCGCAATCTCACATTGGAACATCCAGTAAGCCACGAAAGCATCTCCATCACCGCCCCAGTACCCAACGACAAACTTTGGCTTGCAATTAGTCATTGTGCAACTCAAAATGACGAATAGTTACCTATAACCTAACCCTATACCTTGAGCATTATCAAACGTTTTTTCAAATGGACGGGTATAACCCTTGCAACAATTCTGCTGATACCCTTCTTGCTTGCCGCCCTTCTGTATGTACCACCTATTCAGAATTGGGCAGTAAAGAAAGCCATTGCTATTGCTTCGGAACAGACAGGCATAGACATCAACCTATCCAGAGTTGGTATCAGTTTTCCGCTCGACATAGAATTTTACGACCTTACGGCCACAATACAAGGTGACACTCTGCTTCACACAAACGAAGTTGTCATCGACATGGATTTTAACAACATCTTCCATGGACAATTAGGCATCGAAGGTATTGATATAGTCAACGGAGCATTCAACACTTTCGAATTGATTCCAGAACTAAACATCAATGGTACACTAGGACTACTACACCTTGACCGCGAAGATACCGACCTACGCAACGGATTGGCACATCTCAGCAAGGCTAGTATAGACAGATGCATGCTCAATATCAGCATGAACGATACCATTATTGTCGACACCACCGAATCCGCCACCATACCATGGACAATAAAGGTTGGAGGCCTGGACATCACAAACAGCCATATCTCCTTCCATTCTGCAGGCGACTCGCTATCGGTAGAAACAGGCATCAAGAAAGCTTGGGCAAAAGCAGGAGATATACGACTGCTCGAAAGCCAATACCTCGTGGAATCCATTGGGTTGGATTTGGACACTCTCAGCCTCTGTATCAAAGATAGCACAGGTTCTGGTATTGCCATCCCTCTTTCTAGTACATCCTTACGTGCCGAGAATCTGTATATGGACACACTTGCTTTGTCCTTACAACATTTTGGCATTACAACGAACAAGCCAGAAGCATCACAAAGTCATCTTTTGGGCAACATATATTTCGACTTCAATTCCTTAACAAGCAAATCAAATGGACGATTGTCTGCAAACATAGAGGCAGCATTGTCGCATAGTGATATTTTAGGAATTGCTGGCGATTTTATTCCTGCCGACCTTGCCAGGGTTTATCCCGAGCAACCTCTTAATGCAAACATCTCGCTTAACGGCAACATAGACTCTCTCAGCATTGACACCCTACATCTGCAAATGCCCACAGCCTTTAATCTTCAAGGTCAGGGTTATGCTGCCAACATTCTTACCACCGACAGCATTAGGGCACACTTCACATGGCTTGCTAATACCGTCAAACTTGATTTCGTACGCAGATATCTAGGACTATCAGGAGTTAACATACCCTCGATGAAACTTGAGGCCGACACACGTATAGATGGCAACAAGTACAAGGCTGAGGCAACCATCAACAGAGGTAATGGCACATTGAAATCACATGCCTACATAGATCTGGACAATATGGCCTATAATGCAGAATTATATGCCAACGACATCAACATCCGCGACTTTCTGCCAAACGATAGTCTTGGCATGCTTACATTCTCTGCCAAAATTAAAGGTCATGGCACGGATTTTATGTCAAAAGCTACTGGGTTTAATAGCGAATTTGACCTCAAGCATCTGGAATACAAGAACTGGGATATTGACAATGCTAGACTCACAGCACTTTTAAAAAGAGGAAAGGCCAGCATAGAATTGCATTGCGACAATGAGATTCTAATGACCAATGCATGTGTTAATGCAGACATAGACAAAGACAACTCACAACTGGACTTCGCCTTGTCACTTAACAAAATCAATTTTCAGGCTTTAGGAATAAGCAAAGATTCCGTTATTGCATCTATGGTTCTCAACATAGATGGCGGAACGGACATGAAACAGCACCACCGCCTTGTCGGTAGCATGCATAGCATTGAACTTGCCACCCCCGACACCACTTACTACCCACTCGACCTGAATATCGAGGTAAAGACCAACGATAAAGATGTATTGGCACGCACCAATGCTGGCAACCTTTGGTTTCAATTTCACGCTAGCGAGGGTGTGGATTCCCTCATACACAAGCTAAATGCTATTACAACAGAAATTAACAAGCAGCACAGCACGCGAGTAATTGATTACACCAAGATACAAGAATTCTTGCCCAAGGTAGACTTTCACGTACTCTGTGGCAACAATAATCCTCTTGCCAATGTAATGCGCAGTATGTTTGGCACAACACTGAACGAGATGGCCTTTGACCTCATACTCAATCCTGAGAGCGGTGTTAATGGCAAGGCTCATGTGCACAAGCTAATAACTCCTGCCGTCATCCTGGACTCCATTTCAATGGACATAGCACAATTGACCGAAGCTATAAACATAAAAACACGTGTTAAAAACGGACCTCGAAACAAGGTTGTTAACTTCGAATCTACATTAAATACTCTTATCACAACCCACGGCATTGAAACAAGCCTTGTCTTCCTGGACGCCAAAGGACGTAAAGGCATAGACCTGGGGGTTAAATTCGAAACAACCGATAGTCTTTTCCAGGTTAGCCTCACTCCCCTAAACCCCATCCTTGCCTATCGTAAGTTTAGTGTCAATGCAGACAATCACATAACCCTCAACCGTAATAATCATATCCAAGCAAATATGAATCTGCTTGCCGACGATGGTACGGCACTGAGACTTTATAGTATACCCGACACCAACGCCGAACAGGATGTAACACTCTCTATCACGAATTTCAACCTTGGAGAATTGTCCAATGTTCTACCCTTCATGCCCATGATTACTGGCATGCTCAATGGAGATGTACATGCCGTAAAGGAAACAGACCAAGCCACTCTATCCGTCGATATGGATGTCAAGAACATGGGATACGAAGGTAGCCCCCTTGGTGATATTGGACTTGGACTTATTTATTTCCCCAATAACGATGGTTCGCATCTGGTTGATGGTGTACTTTCGCAAAACCAACGCGACATCATACTTGTCAATGGTAAATATTGGACCGAAAACGAAGAAGGACAGATAGAAGCAGAAACACATCTGCAACGCTTGCCACTGAACATGGCCAATGGTTTTATCACAGACAATCTGGCTCGCCTAGAAGGTTACATCAGTGGTATATTGGATGTACATGGTCCTGTTTCTCTGCCACAACTCTCCGGAGCACTTAGCACCGATAGCATGCACATTTGCTCCGACCCATATAGCATCAGCTTGCGACTACCCGATGACACCATTGTCATCCGAAATAATTTCCTTGACCTTGACAAGATTCAGGCCTTTGCCAACGGCAACAATCCTCTCACGCTAAATGGCACGATTGATTTTAGAGAGTTGGAGAAAGCCAAATTGAACCTCAACATCGTTGCACGTGATTTCAACCTTATAAATGCTCCCAAACGCAAAGGAGCAGAAGCTTATGGTAAGGTATATGTTGACATCTTCGGACTAATGCAAGGAACACTCGACAATCTGAATATACGCGGCCGTCTCAATGTCAATGGCAAGACTAATGTCACCTACGTGATGAAAGACTCACCGCTCATTGTCGAAGACCAATTAAGCAGCATGGTCACCTTTACCGATTTCAGTGACACTCTGACACTTCCTCCAATGCGCTTGCCGGAACAGAACATAAAGATGGACCTACAACTTAACATTGACGAGGCAACTACAATACATTGTTTGATGAGCGAAGATGGTCAGGACAAGATTGACCTTGAAGGTGGTGGAGAATTGCGAATGACATACGACATGCTCTCTGGCATGAAATTGTTCGGACGTTACACAGTTCTTTCTGGTCGAATGGACTATAGCCTCATCGTAGTTTCACTGAAGAATTTCCAGATAGACAACGGCAGTTTTGTTGAATTCAGCGGAGACATGTTCGACCCTAAGCTTAGCATCAGCGCCAGCGAAAGGAAGAAAGCTTCCGTTACCACAAATAATGTCGCACGCACGGTCAACTTCGACGTCGGTTTGAAAATCTCTCAGACACTCTCCGACCTTGGTTTGGAATTCACCCTAAAAGCCCCTGAGGACATCACCATACAGAACGAACTATCCTCCATGTCCATAGAAGAAAGAGGACGCGCCGCCGTGGCCATGCTCACCACCGGTATGTACCTTTCACCCAATGGAAGTGGCGGAGGAGGCAACTTTGATGCCACCAGTGCACTGAACTCCTTCCTCAATAGTCAGATCTCCAACATTGCTGGCAAAGCACTCTCTACCATAGACATTGGCTTCGGAATAGACAACACCACCAGTGCCACAGGTGCTGCACAGACCGACTACAATTTCTCCTTTGCAAAACGCTTCTGGGGCAATCGTATCAGCATCATCATCGGAGGCAAGGTAAGTTCGGGTAACGATGCGCGCAATACCGGTATGAGCATCATTGACAATGTATCCATAGAATATCGTCTTGACAACTCTGGCACTCGCTATGTCAAGGCATTCTACAACAAGGACACCGAGTCTATACTTGATTCCGAAGTTATGGAAATGGGTGCCAGCCTTGTGCTTCGCAGAAAAACAGAAAATCTTAGCGAACTGTTTATCTTCCGCGACACAAAAAAGAAACAGAATCAACAGAGAACTAACACCAAAACAAAAGCAACCCAATAACAAACGACTCTATCCTTATGAGAAGGTATATATATAATAAGGTATTGACGACATCACTTTTGGCCATCATGCTAATCGTGATGAGCGGTTGCTACCAGACAAAGAACATTCCGGAAGATGAATATCTCTATGCTGGCATAAACGAATTGGCATATGGTTATCGTTGGGGAGAGAAAAACAAGAAAACCAAAGATAGCACTGGTGTTATCACAGCTGTGGCAGATGCATACAATGCTGTTGAGAGCGTGTTGAGCGGCAACTCTACGAATACAACAGAACAACTATCCATACAATTTACCCAAAAAGAGCAGGATAGTTTGAAACAACAATCACTTATCGACAAGGAAGCTTACAACACAACAAAAGCCGAGGTAATAGGTGCTCTTTCATATGCCCCTAATGGTTCTTTTATGGGTTCCAGCCAATGGACACATCCCTTTACCATAGGACTATGGGTATGGAATCGATATGGTCAAAGCGAGAGTGCCTTTGGCAAATGGATGATGAACACCTTAGGAGCTACCCCCAGATACATCAGCACTGCCAATCCCAAGATACGCACACAAGTGGCCCGCAATACTCTGCGCAACTATGGCTACTTCCGAGGCGATGTGAAATACCGTATTGATGATACTAAAAACCCTCGAAAGAAGAAAATCTCATATCAGGTTCTTCCTGGAGCATTGTTCCATATCGATCAGGTAGAATATCGCAAATTCACTCCAGGCATAGACAGCCTCATACGTGCCAACATGTCTGGAACATTACTGAAAACAGCTGCACCATTCAGTACCACTACACTCTCAGAGGAACGCGAACGCCTGGCATCCATACTCCGCGATCAAGGACATTATTACTTCCGAAGCGACCATATAGCATATCAGGCAGACACCTTTCAACGTGAGGATCATGTACAATTGCAAGTAGTCCCCTCTCCCACCATCAGTCAGGCAGCCAAACAGCCTTTCTATGTGGGCAACACACGCATCACCATACTCAAATACAATACACGCGAAGCTACCGATTCCATAAAGCTTCGCAGTCTCACCATGAAATGGAGCGGTGGCAACAAACAAAAACCATCACTGCGTCTTAGTTCTTTCTACAGATTCTTATACCAGAAGAAAGGCGACCTGTACAATCAAGACATGCATAGCCTGACGCAAAACAAGCTCTCTGCTATGGGTATTTTCTCGTCTGTACAAGTCAACTATACCCCTCGAGACAGTGCATTGCTTCGTGGCAATCACAACTCGAAACTTACCTGCGACACTTTGGACATGGAGATTCTGTGTACACTGGACAAGCCATACGATAGCGAGTTTGAAGCTAAGATAACCAACAAGACCAATGGTCTTCTTGGCCCTGGTGCCTCCTACTCCATCAACAAGCGCAATGCCTTCCGAGGAGCAGAAACACTCACCCTTGGTGTCAATGCTTCATACGAATGGCAGACTGGAGCCAATATGCAAGGCGACGAGACCGGTATCAACTCATGGGAATTGGGCGGAAACATCAACCTCTCCTACCCACGCTTTGTTTTCTTTGGCAACCTTTGGCGCAAGCTCAACCGCAAGATACTAGCATCCACTCTATTCAAAGCCGATGTCAAATGGTTAAACCGCGCTGGATATTATGGTAGTGCCAGTGTAGGCGCCAGAGTCAAGTGGAACTTTCAAAAGGGAGAGAACATCTTGCACGAAGTCACTCCTATTCATTTGGAATACAACTATCTTCTAAGCACATCGGAACGCTTTGAACAACTCATGTCCGAAAACCCTGCTTTGTACGAAAGTCTGCGCGACAAACTGGTACCAAGCATAGAGTATGCTTTCACCTGGACAAGTCCCAAGGTACAAAAACACCAAGGACGCATCTCTCTCTACACCAAACAAGCTCTACAATTCCAGAAATACACCGCCGACTACTCCCACATGCTACGCGTTTCTCCACGTAGCCAACTCGTAGTACGAGGCTATCTGGGATTCATCTGGAACTATGGCAACAACAATGCACCATATTCCGACCTATTCGCTTCTGGAGGTGCCAACAGTATCCGTGCCTTCGGTGTCCGTGGCATAGGTCCTGGCAGCTACAACCCTGCACATAGCAACTACTCCTACCTTGACCAAGTGGGCAATATCCGCTTTGAATGCAATGTCGAATACCGATTCCCCATCGTTGCCAACCTCTTCGGAGCCGTTTTCCTTGATGCGGGAAATGTATGGCTCACCAAAGAAGACCAAGCACGCCCCGGAGGACATTTTCAGTGGAAGAATCTGGGCAAAGAACTTGCACTTGGCACAGGTGCAGGCCTTCGCTACGACCTTGAATTTCTGGTCATCCGCTTCGACCTCGGCATAGGTCTGCATGCACCATACGACACAGGAAAAAGCGGATACTACAACATGCCCTCTTTCTTTAAGTCACTTGGCTACCATTTTGCCGTAGGCTATCCATTCTAACTACATTTTTTCACTCTATATACAATACAATTCTACTAAATATCTCCCCACTATTAATTTAGTGGGGATTTTTTTATCTGTTATTAGGCAATGTTCCCAATTTATTTGTATATTTGTAGCAAAGAACATTGTATAACAAACCAATTTAAACATTTTAAACAATGAAACCTACACTATTCCTCTTGGCTGCAGGTATGGGCAGCCGTTATGGTGGTTTGAAGCAGTTAGACACCCTCGGCCCTCAAGGTCAGAGCATTATGGACTATAGCATTTACGATGCTATCCAGGCTGGTTTTGGCAAGATTGTATGGGTTATCCGTCGCGATTTCGAGCAGCAGTTCCGCGAGCAGATCCTGGCCAAGTATGAGGGACACGTTCCTTGCGAACTCTGCTTCCAGGCATTGGATGCACTGCCCGAAGGCTTCACCGTTCCCGAAGGTCGTGAAAAGCCCTGGGGTACAAACCACGCCGTTATGATGGGTAAGGACGTTATCAACGAGCCCTTCGCCGTATTGAACTGTGACGACTTCTATGATCGCGATGCATTCCAGGTAATGGCAAAATTCCTGACCTCTCTCCCCGAGGGTAGCAAGGGCAAGTATGCCATGGTTGGTTTCCGTGTTGACAACACCTTATCAGAGAGCGGCACCGTTAGCCGTGGTATCTGCGAGATGGATCCCGAGACACACCTGTTGACCGGTGTTGTAGAGCGCACCAAGATTGAGCGTCACAATGGTGTTGTAGAGTATCTGGACGAGGACGGCACCACATGGGTTGGTATCCCCGACACAGCTCCCACCAGCATGAACTTCTGGGGCTTCACTCCCGACTACTTCCAGTACAGCGAGGACTTCTTCAAGGTATTCCTCTCTGATCCCAAGAACCAGAGCAACCTCAAGAGCGAGTTCTTCATCCCCTTGATGGTAGACACTCTTATCAAGGAAGGCAAGGCTACCTGCGAGGTTCTTGATACCACATCAAAGTGGTTCGGTGTTACCTATCCCGAGGATCGCCCCGAGACCGTTGCCAAGCTTGCTGCCCTGCACGAGGCTGGTCAGTACCCCGACAAGATGTTCTAAAAATAATTAGATGATGTGTTGATGCCTATGCAAAAACACCTATCCAGATAAATCAAAACAAGCATGCACCATTAGCGTAAAATCATATTGCGCTATGGTGCATCTTGTGTATTATAAACCGAGAGTTTTTTTATATGTCACATAGGAAAAGATTTTTTTTAGTCTCTCTGTTTGCTTGTCTCTTGTGTTCAACATCCATGGCACAAGAGCAAAAAGAGAATTGGTGGAAACGAACATGGATATACAAGGTTGACCATGCCCTTACCAAATGGTACTTCTCGGCAAAGACAGACACCCAGTATGTTGTTCGTCCCAAGACAAAATGGATATTAAAAGGAGTTGGCAATCTCAGTGGTTCAGCCACTTGTATGCGTGGCAACTATCAGGGAAAGCCTCTACACGCAGACCTAACCCCAAGTTACAATAGTTCAGTCAGTGTAGGCATAGATTACATTGGTCTGTTCGTCGGTTTGTCCGCTAATCCTGCCAAATGGAAGGGCAAATATAATGACTTCGAATTCAATTTCGCTCTTAATAGCAACCGTTTCGGAATTGATTTCATGTACCACGCCCAAACGAGTGCTGGTGGATGGTTGCAATATGGCGATAACAACAAGATAAATATTCCTGACGGCTCGTTTCATAGCAAAACGTTCAACGTCAACACCTTTTATGCTTTTAATAGCAAAAGATTCTCTATTCCCGCAACAGCATTTTCCCAGTCCTTTATACAAAAGCGCAGTGCTGGTTCATGGCTTATGGGATTGTCGTTCGTAGGTCAATGGGCTGAACCTGAGAAAGATGCAGCAACAGTTCTCCCCATAAACAAATACAAGAGTCTTAACCTCAGTCTCGGAGCAGGCTATGGCTACAATCTGGTTCTTTCCAAGAATTTCACCTTCCATGCCTCTGCCTTGCCCACACTAATACTTTGGAACAAGACTTCAATCTGGGATGGTACAGAATGGAAAAATAGCCAATCACACTTCCCCGACTTTCACATTGTAGGACGTGCATCGCTGGTGGGCAATTTCAACAGATATGTAGCAGGCATCACATGTGTTGGCACTTTCAGTGCTTTAGGCGAGGCAAGCAGATTCCAAGCCAATACAGCCAAATGGCGTGCACGCATACACTTCGGTTGGCGATTCTAAAACAGAAAACATATTATTAACCCTATAAATTAAAACAATTATGAAAATGCGTAATTTCTTTGCATGGGCAGTCATTCTTATGACAACCATCATTATGGCATCATGTAGCCAGTCTGCTGACTATCAGTCAGTAATCCCCGCCGAACCAGTTTTGGTAGTAAAGGCCAATGTCAACAACCTTCTTACCGAATCCGAAATCCTTCAGGACAATCAAGTTGCTGGTTTCCTCAAGGGTGCTATCAACGAGATTCCTGAGAATTCACGCGAACTAATGCGTGGTATCCTTGACGACCCATCCAACTGCGGTTTGGACCTTAAGCAACCAGCTTTCGTGGTGATGGAAAACTTCGAGCAGGCAAAGGGTTTTGTTTTGTTTGCCGTTAAGGATGCAGAGCAGGTAAAGACACTTCTCAATGCCATGCTCGAGAACGAGGCAGAAGCTTTGCTTGAAGAGAAAGGCGACTACACACTTTTGAAGGCTGACAATGCTAATGTCATGGCCTTTGACGACACCAAGTTGGTTGTAGCATTTGCTCAGGGAGCATATGATGCCACAGAATACTTCACAGCTGCCGACAATAGCAAAAAGAGCAGTGCCTTGAAGGAATTTATCACCTCCAAAGATGACATGTCATACTATATAGCCTACAAAGACATTCTGCGTCTTGCCGAGGCTGCTGCCCCCGAAGCTGTTGCTATGACAGACACCAAGCAGTTGGAAGATGCCATAATGATTTGCAACATCAATTTCGAAAATGGCAAGATTGTCATTGACGGAAAGATGGAGGGTGCAAAGGAACTTATGGACAATGCCAAGAAAAATATTGCAGAGGTTGAGACAGACCTTCAAAAGTTCATCCCTACTGTCAACTATGCATTCATGCAAAGCGGTGCTAAGGACATTATCTCAAGCATCCCCGAAGCACAGCGTCAGACATTGGAAGATGCCTTGGCCAAGGCTAACGAGGAGCTGAAGCAGAAAGGCATCAATGCCGAACTGACCACCTCCGCGCTCAACTCACTTGATGGTGGTATCATCTTTGGCATATCCGAAGCAGACAAGAGCTCTATCCTGCCAATTCCTCAGATGGTATTGATGGCAGAGTGCAAGGACGATGCTCTGTTCAAACTCATCATCGAAGTGCTCAAGAGCGAGAATCTCGTTATAAAATCCTCTGAGAATGTTTATTCTATCATGAACCTCTACAACATCGCCTATGTAGACAACAAGATTGTTGTAATGCCTAGCACCCTGTTCTCTCAGTGCTGCGCTGATGGTTCTACCAAGGAATTGTCTGAGAACATCCATGGCAAGGAATTGTCCAAGTTGATTGGCGACAAGAGTGGTATTGCTATCGATGCACAAGCCGTTGCACAAATTCTGGAGGAGATGGGATTGGCCAAGAGCAAGTCCGACAAAGCCATGATGAACATTCTCCGCAAGTTCTCATACACCACATTGACCACCAACGAGGATTGCGAGGTAGAATGGATTATAGCATTCCAGGATGCCAATACCAATGCCTTGAAGCAGATCAAGGACATGGCTATTTCTTCTGCTATCAGCTCTGCTTTTTAATTAACTTGTAGGATAGATGATTGAGACTATTCGTTTCAACTCGGTAATACCAAACGTGTTTGTTGGCTCGCTCCCCGAGGGCGGGCCTTCAGACGTTTGGCAACAGGTGCTCAATTTCCATCGTGGCAAGTCCTACTTGATAGAGGCTGCCTCGGGCAGAGGCAAGTCGTCGTTCTGCACCTTCCTGTGCGGTCTTCGCTCCGATTATCAGGGCGAGATAGCATTGCTCGATGCACAGGGCCATGCCATCGGCAAGACCAAGGACGAGGGGTGCATCCTTCGCCGTCAGTCGTTGGCAATGATGTTTCAGGACCATCGTCTGTTTCCCGAACTTACGGCCGTGGAGAATGTAATGCTGAAAAGCCTGCTTACCAATTTTTATACCGAAGAGCAGGTCAGACAGATGCTCATCAAGTTGGGCCTTCAGAACAGACTCGACACCCCATGCGCACGCTTGTCATTGGGCCAGCAACAGAGGGTGGCTTTCGTCAGAACACTTGCCCAACCTGCCGACTTCTTCCTGCTCGACGAGCCCATAAGCCATCTCGATATGGCCAATGCCGAGATAATGAGCGCCATGCTCAAAGAGAGGCAACAGAAGGATGGTGCCGGAGTGATTGTTACCTCCATAGGCAACAGACTACCCTACGAATACGACAATATCATCAAACTATAACACTATCACACATTTCATGAGCGAGCGGATAAGACTGCTTTTCAAACTACTCAGGCAGAACATCAGCCTTTGGCAAACCGTGGGCTTCGTCATCGCCAACCTCATTGGCGGTGCCATAGTGCTTGTGGGCATACAGGCATATCAGGATTTCGACCGCTTCGTCAAGAAGGAGAATGGTCTTTTGTCCGAGGGATATGTGGTGGTCACCAAACCCGTAAACACCCTGTCCACCATCAGTAGCCTTGTTGGGATGAAACCTGTGTTCCGCACCAATGAGATAGAGGAGCTCCGACAGCATCCCAACGTCAGCGATGTGGGTGTGTTTTCTTCGGCAAACTTCAGGATTAGGGGCAGTTTCTCTCTAGGCGACCTTGGTATCTCCACCGACCTCTTCATGGAGTCTGTGCCCGACCGCTTCATCGATGTGAAGTTCGATTCCCCCTCCGATTGGCATGCCAGTGTGGACGGCAATTTCGTGCCTGTTATCATACCGCGCAAATACCTTAATATATACAACTATGGTTATGCCGCCACCAAGGGACTTCCCCAACTGGCAGAGGGACTTACCTCGGCATTCCCCATCATGATGAATGTTGCCGGCAATGGTCACAGACAATCCTACAATGCAAGGATAGTGGGCTATACCGACAGGCTAAACACCATCCTTGTACCCGAAAGCTTCTTGAAGGAGGCCAACGACCGCTTTGCCACCACCAGCAACGAGGCTCCTTCCAGACTCATCGTCACGGTGAATTCAGACAAAGGCAAGAACGACTTTCTTGACTTCCTTGCTCAGAAAGGTTATCGCATCGAGGGCGACACAGAGAGTCTTAAACTTCAGACCCTCGTCAATGGCATCCTATGGGTTGTCATCGGCATCGGTGGCATAGTGTCCATACTGGCCTTCTCGCTCCTGCTCATCAGCATCCTGTTGCTGATAGAGAAGAACAGGGAGAAGTTCGTCAACCTCTACTCCATGGGCTATTCCGTCCCTCAGATAGCACGCCCCTACACCATACTCGTTGCCATGGTAGACGGCATCGTATGGCTCATTGCCATAGCATTGGTTAGTCTTGCCTATCCACGCCTCTTTGCCTTTATCTCCGTCATTTCTCCCGACCTCCAGCTTGCCTCGCTCTTGCCCCTATGGCTTGTAGCCGTGGCATTCGCCGTTGTCTTCATTCTCTTCCATCGCTGGATGATAATAAGACAACTTAGAAAGATTTGCGAATAAGGCTTTACATCATTAAAACCCAATCGGTCAATTTGGGTTAAATAAACAAACCGTCCCGAGAACGCCAATATGTTCCCGGGACGGTTTATTTTTATGCTTTCGTCTTCGTCAACGTCCTAGTCTTAGTCTTAGTCGTTCGGCATAGAGTTTTCCGTTTTCACCTTTCACCTCTCACCTTTGTAAGGCGGAGGGGGTGGATAAGTCGCTCACCACTCACTACTCACGGTTTCTTTCTCCTTTCCGTTTTCTCCTTTCCGTTTTCACCTTTCCGTTTTCACCTTTCCGTTTCAATAGTCCGAGCGGAAGGTTGATGCTGGCAGACCTGCACCGTTCACCAGATTAGCCTTGGTGTAGGGTTGCCATCCATAGCGCACGATGGTGGGGTTCTTCACTTCCTTGCTCCACACCTTCACACGGTTGCCCTCTACAACGGCCTTGGCGGGATAGAAGCGGTGGTCCTCGCCTGCTATCTCGAAGGTAAGCAACTCCTCGCCTTCCTTGGCAGGACGAAGTCCCTCGTCATAGTCGAAACTTACATACGCCGCACCCTTCTTGAACTCTACGTCCGAGTACAGAGGACCGGAAGGAACGACATTGCTGAAACCGTATGTCTCGTTCAGTGCCCAATATGCCAGGCGCTGACCCACTTCGCGCTTCTCCGTGGGGTGCACATCGGTGGGATTGCCCTTGTCGGTACTTACCGCCATACCCGAGTTGTCGATGTCCTGCAACATACGGCGCTGACTATCGCGGAAAAGAGGCCATGAGGGACGGTTCAGACTTGACAACTGCACATAGTAGAAAGGCATATCCTCGTCCTCCCAATACTGACGCCAGCTGCGCACCAGACGCTCGAACAACTTTTCGTGTGCCTCTATGTTGTGAGCGTTAGACTCGCCCTGATACCAGATAACGCCACGGATGGGGAACTGCTGCATGGGCAGGATGGCAGACTCGAAGAGGTAGCAGGGCTCGTAGGGATGGCGCTGGAACTTGTCCTTGGACTTGCGTATGTTCTGTGCGGCACGACCACGCACCCAATCCTGGATGAAGTCGTTCTTTGTCCAATCGCGCAGGATGGCAGGGAACTCAAACTCCAGCATGCGGCGCGATACCCATGCCTCGGTGGGCGAACCACCCACGGCATTGCAAATCAAGCCTATGGGCACCTGCAGACTGTCCTGAAGCATCTTGCCGAAGTGGTAGGCAATGGCAGAGAAGCGAGCCGCCGTCTGTGGTGTGCACTCTGTCCACCGGGTGTCGTGGAAATATTGCAGATGATTGAGCGAGTCAAGTACCGAAGCATCCCACTCCACGGGGTTGGTGCGCCAACGCGCCTTCATGTCAAAGAGACGGATGTTCCTGTTCTCAGCCATAGGAATGTCCTCCTTGCCAGTGGCTGACTGGTTCAGTTGGAACTCCATGTTTGACTGACCAGAGCAGAGCCACACCTCACCGGCCATCACGTTCTTGTACACCAGTTTCTTCTTGCCGGTCTCAATCTTCAGGGTGTAAGGTCCGCCAGCCTTCAGTGGGGAGAGAGCCACCGTCCACTTGCCGTCGGTGTCTGCCGTGGCACGATGCTTCTGTCCGGCAATGCTCACGCTCACCTTCTCACCGGCATTTGCCATGCCCTGCAACTCTATCTGGCGACCATACTGAAGCACCATATTGTCCGTGTAGTAAGGCGACATCTGCAAACCTCCATAGTCGCCCGTGATACCGCTGTACACTATCTTTGCAAGCATCTCGGCACCCTCGGCATTGGGATGTATGTTATCCTCCAGGATGAAGGGATATGGATGCAGGGGTTCGAAGAAGTTTATCATCTGTATGCCCTCGGCGCGTGCCACGCAGGCAATGGCCTCCTGAATCTGTTCGTGCCAGTCGCGAGTACCCGATTCGTAGCGCCAGTGGCGGTCGGACAAGGGAGTCATGCGTGCTATCAGGAATCGCGCCTTGGGGTTGGCCTCACGGAAGTCCTTGATAAGCGAGCGATAGTCCTCGATGAACTCGTCCTGATAGTTGGGCCAGTTTCTGGGGTCGGTATCGTTGATACCCAGATGTATCACCACAATGTCTCCGGCAAAGGCAATGGCATCCTTATACTCCTGCTGCTGGGTGTAGGGACGGTGTCCCTTGTTGAGCAGAGTGGCACCAGGCTTGCCGAAGTTGCCCACCTCGTACTCCTCGCCCAGCATGCCCTGCAACTTCACAGGGTAG
>JAFYMW010000131.1 GCA_017548165.1 Bacteroidaceae bacterium | reverse complement strand
CAAAAGGTCGAAAGTAATAGCAGGACGAGCATGTCCCAAGTGTGCATCGCCATACACGGTAGGACCGCACACATACATTCCCACACGACCCTCTACCAAAGGACGAAACAGTTCCTTCTGTCGGGTCAAAGTATTGTAAATTAAAAATGGTTGCATAGTCTTATATTTATTTTGGCTACAAAATTACGAATAAGCGAGCGAAAAAGCAAAAGAAATTTGATTTTTCCGAACCGACGCGCGAAACAAGAGCAGAGGATGCTCGCATACTATGCCTTGTAAGGAGGAGGAAGACCGAAGGTCAACGTGAGTAATTTAGAGGCATTGCCTAAAAGGTACGATTAAGTGAGCGAAATGTCAAATTTGCGATTAAGCAAGCGAAAAGCAAACGGTGAACGATTTCTATCGCTCACCGTTAATCGTTATTCGCCTGCACTCATCAAGCTTCGCAAGTCACCGTTAAACTTTCACCGCTCACCGTTTTTACTCCACCACCCAGCGTTCCAGATTGCGTGTCTCGCTGGTGATGTTGGCGCCTATCTTCACCACTTCTCTGCCATCTGTGGCGAATGGCAAGGCATAGTCCTTGGAGTTAATCTGCGCAAGGGCTTCCTCGGCAGTACCGTCGTGCTTCAGTTCTATGATGTAGACGTACTTGTCGGTGCCGACGAGCAAATCAATGCGGCCGCTTGAGGTGCGGTATTCTGCCTGCACATATAGGCCCATCAGCTTGGTGATGATATATATGACATTCTGGTAATGAACCTCCAAGTCTCTGACAAGTTCATAAGGGATGCCGGCCATAAATGCCTGAAGCAGTTCCATAAAGCGCAGGGCATTGCCACGCTCCAGGCTTTGAACGAACTGACCTATAATGGATGCATTGTTTACCTGACGCGAATAGGTGTAGTACGGCAGCAGGAAGTTCACGAATCCTTCCTTCACCTCATCATTCGGGTAATCCAAGGTGTATGTCCTAAAGCGCTTGTCATAGCCCTTTATGGTCAGGTAGCCGCTCTGGTAGAGCACGGCAATGGGGTTGTCCACCTTTATCTGCACGCTGTCCAGTTCGTTGGCACTTGCCTCGTAGCCCGACAGTTCCTTGGGGTTAAGGTCAAACTCCTTCATCAGCTGCACAAGATAGGTTGGCGTACCAGTACTGAACCAGTAGCTGCCGTATTCCTGATTCTTTAACGCAAGCAGTATGCTGAAGGGGTTATACATGCCTGAAGTATCAGGACTGAAATGATATCCGTCGTAGCGCTGGCGCAGGGTTTCGTAGGCCTCTTCCTTGGTTTGGCCGTTTACGAAGGCCAATTCCCCTACTTCGTCCTCAAACGTCTCGTGCAACTCACTCTCCGATATGCCGCATATATCATAGTAGTGCGGACTCATGGATATGTCCTCAATGTTGTTAAGGTCGCTGAACACACTGACCTTACTAAACTTGCTCACACCCGTCAGCAGGGCAAATCGTATGTCGGCATCAGCACTCTTCAAAACGCCATAGAAAGCCTTCAAAACACTGCGGAACTCATCCTGCAACTGCTCGTTGCCTATGGCCTGAAGCAATGGCTTGTCGTACTCGTCCACCAGCACCACCACGTTGCGACCGGTCTTCTCCTTGGCGGCACGGATAACGGCATGAAAACGTTGCGAGAGACTGGGGTTACCATCCTCATTGGAACCATATTTCACTTCCCATTCACGCAAATACGTGTCAAGCAGATTTCTCAACTCATCTATAGAGGCATACCTCTCGGCATTCAAGTCAAGATGCAGCACGGGATGCTCCACCCACTCTGTCTCCAGCTGCTCCATGGCAAGCCCCTGGAACAAGTCTCTTTGCCCCTTGAAATAAGCCTCCAGTGTAGATATCAGCAGACTCTTGCCGAAACGGCGGGGACGGCTCAGGAAGTAGTACTTGCCACTCGACAAAAGACGGTAGATGACCGCTGTCTTGTCGACATACACCCACCCATTGGTTCTCAACTCAGAGAACTGCTGTATACCTATAGGATACTTCATACCTGCCACGTTATTATTCGTTTCACCATGCAAATATACAATAAATCCCCAATACGTCCAAGCGCATTGGGGAAGATTTGTGGCACCGCCAAACGAAAGCGCCACAAATCACAGAATGGTTTTCGGCTTCTATTGCAGTATCAAAGAAGAGCCTCCCATCATTCCTCAATGGCTTGCTCTTCGTTGAACTCCTGTTTCTTGATTCTGCGAATCAGGTATGCAACAGCTTTTGGCGCTTTCTCGCGACACAACTTCAGCTGAGCAAGGAACTCCTCTTCTGTGGCATCAGAGTTGAAGAGATCCACCAACTCGCAATTATTATCTGACAACTTGTCGAGTTGCAAACAATGACTCTGCATCAATGTGCGCAAGGCAAGAATACCAATGTCATACTTTGGGCGTGCCTCCACCAGCTTACGCATGAGATCAAGTCCAGGATCACCTATATGCATCTCATTGAGCATGGCAATCATGAAAAGAACCTTTGCATCAGGCGTCGACATTTCAAACACGTTAGCCAACAGGCAGTTGGTTTCATCTGCTTCAGTGTAGCGTTCAAGTTTTGCCAATGCGCGAGATTTGATGTACAGAGCCTCTGCACATTGATGTCCTTCCAGAACCTCACCAATGAGAGTTAAGGCATCCTCGTACCTCTGAGCGTAAAGACTCAGCAAGGCAGCAATGAACTTCGGAACCCAATGGTTTGCATAAAGAAGGTTGCCAGGAACATCTTTTATCAAGCCATACAGGTGTTCGTCACATACCAGCATGTCAAGAAAACTCTTTGCCTGCAGCATAGCTTCCTTTAAGTCACCCAACTCCGCTTTCTTTGCTACAAGCATCAAGTACTGTTTGGCTACTTCGTCGTAGTCGTTATGCTGAAGAGCACCATAAACAGCTTTGCCGCTTTCAATTTCGTTGCCAATCTGCTGGTGCTGAAGCTGCAGTGATACAAATTCATCTTTTGTCATATAAATAACAGTTTTGGGTTGGTTGCAATTTTGCATGGCAAAGGTACAACACTACCAAAACTGCTACAATATGTATTTTACCGAATGCTTACATTACGACTAGGTACCAAATATGAGCAGATGACTGCCGAACGGCTGATGAGGAGATAGAGGAGTGGTTAACCGTTAACCTTTTATCAATTCTTTTGTCATTTCAGGCGCAGCCTTAGTTTCTTTTCCAAAAACATTACAAAATACCCCTTGAGAATTGCATATTTGCTATCAGAGTTTTTTCTTGTGTGCAAATATTCGCTTCTCAAGAGGCATTTTATATGGGGCAATATACTTGGTTTCTTATGACAGTATACTGACTTGCGCAAGTCAATAGTACTGACTTTGCAAAGTAGGTATTATTGCTATGGAAAGTAGTATATCTTCTCGATGTAGCTGTTGGGGTGTTTTTTATGGAAATAGAACATAAAAATGCCAATTTTGATTAAAAATCTCATTAATGTAAGAGATGTGTGTCTGACTATTTCTCTAAAATCTGGATTACGGGTAGCAATATCATATCTAAAACAACAAAAATAGTAAACTAAATATTCGGTAAAATATTATTACTTATACAGAGGTTATTTTTCAGAAATAGCCATATAAAAATACAGGATGCGTCCATAGATGGTGCATCCGGTGTTTTTTATAGCTATATAGTATAATGTCAATTGCTTACAACCTTCTTCTTGCCATCAACCACATAGACACCAGCCTGTAATATCACTTCTGGTACACCCTCACATAGTCAATCTCGTAGCGCATGGGCATAGCCTCCATGTCTACTTTTCCTCCTGTGCTACCCATGGCAAGGTTCAGGAGCAGATACATGGGGGCATGGAAGGGGTTGTCACCATTGCCATGCTTGCCGTTTATAGTTTTGCTCAGGTCTATTTCGTTGAGCAGTTCATCGTCAAGATATATGCGTATGAAGTCTTTGTCCCAATCCATGCGCCAGATATGGAACTGTGTTGCCCATAGGGGATCCTTGTCGGTGAAGTGTGTGAAGGGTTTCACGCTCTCATCCCAGACACTACCGCCCTTGTCATTGCCCCAACAAGCATTGGCAAGAATGCTGGGTACACCATTCTTGGGATAGTATTCCATGATGTCCACCTCTCCACATGAGGGCCAGCCGTATTTCTTCTTACTTCCGAGCATCCATATTGCCGGCCACGAACCACAACTGGCAGGGATACGGGCACGGATGATGAAGCGTCCGTAAAGGAATTCGTGCAGTCCTCGTGTTATGACGCTGGCCGAGGTGCATTCTATGCGCTCGCGGTTGTGCTTCCAGTCCTTGCTTCCTTCCTTGTACCACGGACAAGGTCTGTCTTCCTTTCGTGCGGTGATGAGAAGTATGCCATCCTCTGTAATCGTGGCATTTTCTCCCTGATACCATTGCCATTCGCGATTGCGCACGAAACCATGTTCGTATGTCCAATTGGCTGGGTTAGGACGACCAGGAATTTCGAACTCGTCATGCCATACCAGTTTGTAACCATCTTCCAATGCTTGTGGAACTTGTGCGTTGGCACCAAATAATATGCTGAAAAGCATGGCGGCAGAAAGGAGTATCTTCTTCATAGTGGTATATTATATATAAGGTATGGGGGGGGGGGAGCTGCTATAAAAGTCCTTGCCCCTTGAGCTCTTCTACCATCTGGCAGAGTTCATCGTACCATTCGTTGCCGAAGCGGCGGATGAGGGGTTCGCGAAGGAAGATGTATAGTGGCATGTTCATTTCCTTGCCTTTGATGACGGCGTCCTTGCAGATGTCCCAACGATGATAGTTTATGCCGGTGAGACCACCACCGAACTCCTTTACACGGATGGGATAGAGGTCGCAACTGATGGGCTTGTTGCTCAAAAGGCATCCTTTGCATCCACGGAAGGCACAATCTCTGCCTCCTACTATGGTTGTTACCATTTCTCCCTCGGGGTCGGGATATGCCACGCCCTGCTTGTCAATCATTGCCTGTGCTCCGGCACTAAGTTGTGGCCAAATGGTATCAAGGTCGTTCTCTATGCCGGCTATTTCCTCCATGGTCACCGGTGCACCGGCATCGCCTTCCTCGCAACAAAGGCCATGGCATTTGCTTATGTCGCAACAGAAATGTTCCGTCACAATGTCTATGTGTACTATCACATCGCCCACCATGAGCATTGGGGGCAGTTCATTCTTATCTACCATTGTATGGGTGTTTTGCCTTTGCTGATGAGATAATTGTTTGCTTGGTTGAAATGTCCGCATCCAAAGAAGCCTCGGTATGCTGACAAGGGACTGGGGTGAGCGCACTGTAGTATGAGGTGCTTGGAGGCATCTATGAGCTTTGCCTTGCGCCCTGCCGGTGAGCCCCAAAGCAGAAAGACAAGTCCTTCCCTACCCTTGGAGAGAGTTTCTATGACAGCATCGGTGAATGTTTCCCATCCCTGACCCGAATGGCTGAATGCCTGATGTGCCCTGACACTGAGACATGTGTTAAGGAGGAAGACGCCCTGACGTGCCCAGCGTGTGAGGTCGCCACTTTGTGGTATGGGCGCACCTGTTTCGGCCTGTATCTCCTGAAAGATATTCTTGAGTGATGGAGGGAAGGGTATGCCATCGTTTACGGAAAAGCACAAGCCGTGTGCCTGTCCGACACCATGATAGGGATCCTGACCAAGTATCACCACCTTCACATCGTTGAAGGGTGTCTGGTCAAAGGCATTGAAGATGAGTCGTCCGGGAGGAAAGCACTGTGTACTTTTGTATTCCTGACGCACGAACTCAGTCAATTGCTGGAAGTATGGTTTCTGAAACTCGGAGGAGAGTTGGGCTTTCCAACTCTCCTCCATGCGTATTTCCTTCATAAACGGAAAACTTAAATCGGAAATCGGAAAACTATTAGAAAACGAGATTAAGGTTTGTTGGTTTAAAACCTTAATGTTTTCCGTTTTCACCTTTCAGTTCGCTATAGTTTTCCGTTTTCACCTTTCACCTTTCAGTTTTTAATAAGGCACTTACCTGTCATCTCCTCGGGCTGTTCAAGACCCATGATGTGCAGGATGCTGGGAGCCACGTCGGCCAATACGCCGTCCTCTACCTTTGCCTCCTTGTTGGCGGTAACATAGATGAAGGGTACGGGGTTCAGAGAGTGAGCTGTATTTACGCTACCGTCGGGGTTCTGGGCATTGTCGGCATTACCGTGGTCGGCAATGATAATAACCTCATAGTCGGTGGCCTTAGCAGCCTCTACAACCTCGTTCACGCACTGGTCAACAGCCTTGACAGCCTGCTCGATAGCCTCGTAGATACCTGTATGACCTACCATGTCGCCATTTGCAAAGTTCACCACGATGAAGTCGTACTTGTCCTCCTTGATAGCCTCAACGAGCTTGTCTTTAACCTCGAAGGCGCTCATCTCGGGCTTCAGGTCGTAGGTCTGCACCTTGGGACTTGCCACCAGGATGCGCTCCTCGCCCTCATAGGGAGTCTCGCGACCACCGTTGAAGAAGAAGGTAACGTGAGCATATTTCTCTGTCTCGGCGGTGTGCAACTGGGTCTTGCCCTTGCTTGCGAGGTACTCGCCAAGAGTGTTGGTAACGTTCTCCTTGGGGAAGAGGATGTGAACACCGGTGAATGATGCGTCGTAGGGAGTCATGCAATAGAACTGAAGGCCGGGAATGGTAGTCATGCCTTGGTCTTCCATATCCTGCTGGGTCAATACGATGGTCAACTCCTTGGCACGGTCGTTGCGGTAGTTGAAGAAGATAACTACATCGCCTTCCTTGATGGTACCGTCAACGGTGCTGTTGCAGATGGGCTTAACGAACTCGTCAGTTACGCCATCATCATAACTCTCCTGCATGGCTGCTACCATGTCGATTGCCTTCTTGCCCTCGCCGGAAACGAGAAGATCGTAAGCTACCTTAACACGCTCCCAACGCTTGTCTCGGTCCATAGCATAGAAACGACCTACGATGCTTGCGATGTCGGCGTTGCCTGTCTCCGCACACTTGGCAGAGAGCTGCTCGATGAAGCCCTTACCGCTCTGAGGATCGGTATCGCGACCGTCCATGAAGCAGTGTACATAGGTATGACCGATGCCATACTCCTTGCCAATCTCCACAAGTTTGAACAGGTGATCGAGGCTTGAATGCACGCCACCATTAGAGGTCAGACCCATCAGGTGAACGCTCTTGCCGTTCTTAACTGCATATTCGTATGCGCTGACGATTTCCTTGTTCTTCAGGATAGAGCCGTCGGCACATGCACGGTTGATCTTCACCAAGTCCTGGTAAACGATACGACCTGCACCGATGTTGAGGTGACCTACCTCGGAGTTACCCATCTGACCGTCGGGCAAACCAACATTCTCACCGCTTGCCAGAAGTTGGCTGCAGGGATAGTTCTTCCAAAGGCTGTCCATATAAGGGGTGGGAGTATTGAAGATAACGTCACCCTTACCCTGATTACCGATTCCCCATCCGTCGAGAATCATCAAAAGTGCTTTCTTTGCCATAATATTCTATAATTTTGTTGTGATTATATTTTCTTGTTATTGAGTATCAACCCACCTGGCTTCCGCCTTTCACCTCACCCATAGTGGTGGTAACTGAGAGGTCACCATTGAAGTTAACTGCTGAGAGAATCATGCCGTGAGACTCCTCACCCATCATCTTGCGGGGCTCGAAGTTGGCGATGAACAGCACGCGCTTACCTACCAACTGCTCGGGCTCGTACCACTGAGCTATGCCAGAGAGAATGGTGCGGTCCTTGCCACTACCATCATCGAGGGTAAACTTCAGGAGCTTCTTGCTCTTCTTAATCTTTTCGCAAGCCTTAACGAGACCAACGCGAATATCGAGTTTCTCAAAGTCCTCAAAAGATACAGTAGGCTTCACCTCGGGAGCGACATAAGCTGCCTCCTCGTTGGCCTTAACGGTATCTTCCAATTTCTTAACCTGTGCAGCGATAGCCTCATCCTCAATCTTTGTGAAAAGCAATTCGGGCACGGGCATTTGATGACCTTCCTGCATCAATGTGGTGCTACCGAGATCTTCCCATGAGAAGGTTTCCATAGCCAACATCTCACGCAACTTCCGGCTGCTGAAGGGCAGGAAGGGTTCGAATGCAATAGCAAGGTTAGCGGTAAGCTGAAGTGATATATTGATAATGGTCTTAACACGCTCGGGATCAGTCTTGATAACCTTCCAAGGCTCACAATCGGCGATATACTTGTTACCGATACGTGCCAAATTCATTGCCTCTTTTAGAGCATCACGGAAACGGAAATTCTCGAGCAGAGCTTCCAACTTCTCCTTCACGCCACAGAACTCCTTGAGAGTCTCTTGGTCATACTCTGTCAGCTCACCACATGCGGGCACCTTACCCTCATAGTACTTCTGAGTCAATTGCAGAGCACGATTTACGAAGTTGCCATATACTGCCACTAATTCGTTGTTGCAACGAGCTTGATAGTCGGCCCAGGTGAAATCGTTATCCTTTGTTTCAGGAGCGTTGGCGGTAAGAACATATCTCAACTCGTCTTGACGACCAGGCATATCCACCAAATACTCGTTCAGCCACACAGCATAGTTTTTGCTGGTAGAGATCTTGTTGCCCTCGAGGTTCAGGAACTCGTTTGAGGGAACATTATCGGGCAGGATGTACTCACCATGTGCCTTGAGCATTGCGGGGAACACGATGCAATGGAACACGATGTTATCCTTACCAATGAAGTGCACCAGACGGGTCTCGGGATCCTTCCACCAGGTTTCCCAACTTCCCAACTCGGGACGTGCGTCGCACAATTCCTTTGTGTTGCTGATATAACCAATGGGAGCATCGAACCACACATAGAGCACCTTGCCATCGGCTCCCTCAACAGGCACGGGAATACCCCAGTCAAGGTCACGAGTAACGGCACGGGGATGTAAACCACCATCCAACCAACTCTTACACTGGCCGTACACATTGGGACGCCATTCCTTGTGTTCCTGCAAAATCCATTGCTCAAGCCATTTCTGATCCTTATCGAGGGGCAGATACCAGTGCTTGGTCTCCTTCTGCACCAAAGGATTACCTGTCTCGGCGTTATAGGGATTGATTAATTCCTCGGGAGAGAGAGTGGCACCGCACTTCTCACACTGGTCGCCATAGGCATCGGCAGCATGGCAACGGGGACACTCGCCCTTGATGTTACGATCGGAAAGGAAACGACCGGTAGCCTCATCAAAGAACTGTTCGGTAACCTTCTCTACAAACTTTCCCTCCTCATAAAGCTTCTTGAAGAAATCACTTGCAAACTGGTGATGAATAGGACCACTGGTACGAGAATATACATCGAATGATATACCAAATTTCTCAAACGAATCCTTGATAATGCCGTGGTAGCGATCCACTACCTCCTGCACGCTAATACCTTCTTTGCGAGCACGGATGGTCACAGGCACACCATGCTCATCGCTACCACCAATGAAAAGTACATCGCGTTTCTTCAGTCTCAAATATCTTACGTAGATATCGGCTGGCACATACACACCAGCCAAGTGTCCGATATGCACAGGACCATTGGCGTATGGCAAAGCCGAAGTAACCGTAGTTCTCTTGAAATTCTTTTCCATCTTCCTTAATTTATTACATTTGGCTACAAAATTACGAATAAGTGAGCGATTTACAAAATAAAGATTTATTTTTATTTCCGAACGTCAGTAATTTAGAGGCAGGCTCGAGATTACGAATAAGCAAACGAAGCACCTGAGCTACCAATAAAACGCCCACTTCTCCATCTATAATTATGTAAAAATAATTCAATATTCACATGCCCTCGCAGCACATCGCACACATTTTGACCTGCGTCCCCAAACCACACACCAAGCCTCCACAACACCATCTTTACCACAAACAGCAACATAGCTAAAAACCAACAAGTTAAAATACACCGTAAGAGTTCATCCACATCTTCATAAGACGACCGATTTTCCTCAATAGCGATTCACTCCCCCTCAATGGCGATTCAGCAAAGCCCTAGTATCGAATCACCCTCGTCCTTAGTAGGAATAAAGCTCACTCCTCACTAGGAATATTACAATCACCAATAAGACACAGCAACAACAGTCTTAAAGCGTAAATATTTTTCAGCATAATATCCCTACTACAGAGGATAAACAACAGAGTATATATGACAGAGTATCAAGTTGAGCATTTTATTCCATTACTTCATACCTAACCCTCTTAAACAATAAGGCTTAACTATGATGTCGTGGCAAAAGTCAAACTGAGTCTTTGTTTTGGAACACAACTCCACCAACTAAAGACAACATGAATCCGTTGCCCCCGATAGCTAATAAAGCAAACATGTTAGCATTATACAAAGAAAAACGAGGAGAATGCTTTAAGCAAACTCCTCGTGTGTTAGTTACTTCTGTTGCCAGAAGACCTCTGTGTGCATTACTTACGCAGACCCAGAGCCTTGATGATGGCACGGTAGCGAGTGATATCGCGCTTCTTCAAGTAGTTGAGGAGGGCACGACGCTTACCTACGAGACCAGTCAGAGCACGCTCGGTGCTGTGGTCCTTACGGTTCTGCTTCATGTGCTCGGTGAGGTTCTTGATGCGGAAAGTGAACAATGCAATCTGGCTCTCAGCGCTACCAGTGTCTGTAGCACCCTTACCATAGGTGGTGAAGAGTTCGGTCTTCTTCTCTGAATTCAAATACATAGTTTTGTTGAATTTTGAATTGTGTAACTTGTTTGCCGTGCAGCTTCCATACGTTCGGGCACTGCCTCCGGTCAAATGCGGGTGCAAAGGTAAGAAAAAGTATTGAATATCAACACATATATACGTGAGTTTTTTCGTACACCCTCGGTATTTTATGTTTTTAGGCATAAGAAAACTGGGTATTTGCGTTATTATGCGTATCTTTGTGCGCATTTATTTATAGAAAAAGAACATCGAGAAAAAGAGAAATATGCAAGACATTCGTAACATTGCAATCATAGCACATGTAGACCACGGCAAAACCACATTGGTGGACAAGATGCTGTTGGCTGGCAACTTGTTTCGTGAAAACCAGCAGTCTGGTGAGTTAATGCTGGACAACAATGAGTTGGAGCGTGAGCGTGGCATAACCATTTTGTCCAAGAACGTTTCCATCATGTACCGCGACACTAAAATCAATATCATTGACACTCCAGGACACTCCGACTTTGGTGGCGAGGTGGAGCGCGTGCTAAACATGGCCGATGGTTGCATCCTCTTGGTGGATGCCTTCGAGGGCCCCATGCCTCAGACACGATTCGTCTTGCAGAAGGCTCTGGAGATTGGTTTGAAGCCTCTTGTTGTAGTGAACAAGGTAGACAAGCCCAATTGCCGACCCGAAGAGGTTTACGAAATGGTCTTTGACCTGATGTGCGACCTCAATGCTACAGAGGAGCAGCTGGATTTCCCCGTCATCTATGGTTCTGCGAAGAACAATTGGATGAGTGAAGACTGGAGTGCCCCTACAGAAGACATAACATACTTGCTTGATCAGATATTAGAGCATGTTCCTGCTCCCGAACAATTGGAGGGTACACCACAGATGCTCATCACCAGCTTGGACTACTCCAACTATACTGGCCGTATTGCCGTAGGCCGTGTGCATCGTGGCACTCTGCGCGAGGGAATGAACGTAACCATCATGCACCGCGACGGAAGCAAAGAGCGCACAAAGATCAAAGAGGTACATACTTTCACCGGTATGGGACGTAAGAAGACAGAAGAGGCCAGCAGCGGCGACATCTGTGCCTTGATAGGTTTGGAACGTTTCGAGATTGGCGATACCATCTGTGACTATGAAAATCCAGAGGCTCTGCCAAGCATCAGCATCGACGAACCTACAATGTCCATGCTCTTCACTATCAACGACTCTCCTTTCTTCGGCAAGGAGGGCAAGTTCTGTACCAGCCGACACATACAGGACCGACTGGACAAGGAACTGGAAAAGAACCTCGCCCTTCGTGTATCTACCATGGAAGGATACACCGACCGATGGATTGTGAGCGGACGAGGCGTGCTGCATCTCTCTGTACTGGTAGAAACCATGCGACGCGAAGGTTATGAGTTGCAGGTAGGTCAGCCACAGGTTATCTACAAGGAGATTGATGGAGTAAAATGCGAACCTATTGAGGAACTGACCATCAATGTACCCGAGGAGTTCAGTAGCAAGATGATTGACATGGTGACACGTCGCAAGGGCGAGATGACCAGTATGGAGAGCCAGGGCGAGCGAGTAAACATCGAGTTCAACATCCCCTCGCGAGGCATCATCGGTTTGCGTACAAATGTACTTACCGCCTCTCAGGGTGAGGCCATCATGGCACACCGTTTCAAGGAGTACCAACCTTTCAAGGGCGAGATAAATCGCCGCACCAACGGATCGCTCATTGCTCTGGAGAGTGGCAACGCCTATGCTTATGCCATCGACCACCTGCAGGATCGTGGCAAGTTCTTCATCGAACCCCAGGATCAAGTATATGCCGGTCAGGTTATCGGTGAACATGTTCACGACATAGACCTTGTAATCAATGTGTGCAAAGCAAAGCAGCTGACCAACGTTCGTGCCAGCGGCACCGACGAAAAGGCACGTATCATCCCTGCCACTATATTCTCATTGGAAGAAGCATTGGAATATATCAAAGCAGACGAATATGTTGAGGTAACACCTCAATCAATGCGTATGCGCAAAGTCATCCTCGACCATCTGGAAAGAAAGCGCGCAGGGAGATAAATGGAAACGGAAAACGGAAAGGTAAAAACTGGCTGTATAGAATTCTAATATAGTATCTATAACATCTATCCTATCAATCCTGTCATCTAAAGAAATATGAACAAATACAAGAAATACTTAATCGAAGTTGGTGTGGTGGCATTGTTTGCCATTATCAGCATGGTATACTTTTGGGGACCCATCAGGGATGGCAAGGTTCTCTCTGGTCACGACCACACAGGAGCAGTTGGTTCTGGCGTGGAGATGAACGAATATCGCGAGAAGCACAACGGCGAGCGAACACGATGGACCAACACTCTGTTCTCAGGTATGCCAACATACCAGATGGCACCATCATACGACAGCACCGACACTTTGGCTGAGGTAAAACAATGGTACAGCCTCTGTCTGCCCACCGTGGCATCCTATGTTTTTATCATGTTGCTAGGCTTCTACATCATGCTTAGATGCTTCAATTTCAAGGTATGGATGTCGGCACTCGGTGCCATACTATGGGCCTTCTCCAGTTACTATTTCATCATCATCGCGGCTGGCCACATCTGGAAGTTGTACACTCTGGCATTCATTCCTCCGACAATCGGCGGTATGGCCCTGTGCTACCGTGGGAAGTATGCTTGGGGCGTGGTGTTGAGCGGTCTGTTCATGGCATTGCAGATATTGTCCAACCATGTGCAGATGACATACTACTTCCTTGTGCCCATCTTTGCGCTTTCACTCGGTTGGCTTTTATCTGACCTGAGCCGTAAGGGTATTATTGGTTGGTTGAAGGGCAGCTTTACATTTGCCATAGGTTGCCTTTTGGGTATAGCTATAAATCTTTCCAACCTGTACCACACATGGGAATACAGCAAGGAGAGCATGCGTGGCAAGAGCGAACTGACACACAAGACCAAGGACCCTAGCGACCAGACCTCAAGCGGTCTGGAGCGTAGCTACATCACCGCATGGAGCTATGGCATTGGAGAGACATGGACCCTGCTGATACCCAACACCAAGGGTGGTGCCAGCATGCCCCTGTCCCAGAACGAGAAGGCTATGTCCAAAGCCAAGACCGAATACCGTCCGCTTTACCAGCAGTTGGGCCAGTATTGGGGCGAGCAGCCCGGTACCAGCGGTCCCGTGTATGTAGGTGCAATTGTGTGCATGCTGTTTGTCCTGTGCCTGCTGATTGTCCGTGGACCGGTATGCTGGACGCTGTTGCTGGCCACCATGCTGTCAATAGCATTGTCGTGGGGCAAGAATTTCATGGGACTGACGGATTTCTTCCTGGATTATGTACCCATGTATGACAAGTTCCGCACCGTGGCCTCGATCCTGGTCATTGCCGAATTCACCATTCCCCTTATGGCCATGATGGCCCTGAAGAAGTTTGTCGAGGAGCCCGAGAGTATCAACATCAACTTGCCCTTCACTGGCAAGAAGGTCAATGCCCTCTGGTTGAGTTTCTGCATCACCGGCGGCATATGCCTGTTGTTCCACCAGATGCCCGATGTGTTCTTCGGCAACTATATATCCTCAACCGAATACCATGGCATACAATCACTGATCAGCGCCGGATATATCGACAATAGTTTCATTGACAACCTGAGCGAGATGCGCCGCCACATGTTCACATCCGATGCCATCCGTTCGTTCGGGTTCATTGCCGCCGGCACCGCACTGTTGGCCGTGCACCACTATAGCAAGTGGAAGAGATTGCCAATAGCCATCATCATACTACTGTGTCTGGTAGACATGTGGGTTGTAAACAAGCGCTATCTCAACAATGGCATGTTTGTTCGCCAACGCCCTGTAGAACAGAACTTTCAACGCACCCATGCCGACGAAATGATATTGTTGGATCCAGACATATACTATCGCACATTGGATATGACCGAGAGCACTTTCAATAGCAACGACGCATCATACTGGCACAAGAGCATTGGCGGATACCACGCTGCCAAGCTTCGTCGCTATCAGGAAGTCATCGAGGCACACATAAGTCCCGAGATGAGCCGTTTGCAAAGAGCTGTAATAAGCAATGGAGGTGACCTTTCTGCCGTAAAGGCCGATAGTCTGTATCCCGTGCTGAACATGCTCAACATGAAATATATACTGATGCAGACAAGCGAGAAGGAAAAGGTGCCTGTATTCAACCCTCATGCTATGGGCAACGCATGGTTTGTTTCCAATATCAACTGGGTTGACAATGCCGACGACGAATTGGCAGCAATAGGCAAGACCAACCTTCACAATACAGCCATCGTGGACAAAAAGTTCCAAGAAACCCTTGGCGGTGATCTTGACACAAGAGCCGATGCACATACCAAGAAAGTAAAATTGGTGGAGTACGAAGCCAACAAACTCCGCTACGAAGTAGAATCGGCAAATGGTGGTATTATTATCTTCTCCGATATATACTATCCTGGATGGAAAGCAACCGTCTCTGGTGAAGAAACTCCCATTGCACGTGCCAACTACATCCTTCGTGCCATACGCGTTCCTGCTGGAAAGCACGAGATAATCATGACCTTTGACCCTCAGACACTGCATACCACCGAAAGCATTGCCTACGGTGCACTTGCCATTCTGGGATTCATAGCATTAGCCAACATCACCTTATTAATATATAGAAAGAAAAAATGCCAGAAGTAGAACCTGCCTCGCCTGTGCCTCCGTCGAGCACACAGGCAAACAACTTGGACAAAGCATTCCAACCCAAGTTTACCGTTGTCACAGTAACTTATAATGCCGAGCACACATTGGAGCGAACGCTTGAAAGTGTGGCTCAGCAAACATATCCCAATATAGAGCATCTTATTGTGGATGGTGTAAGTAACGATGGCACTTTGTCGCTGATACAAGAATATGCCGAAGACAATTCGGTGTGTCGAACCCCTCACGACATCCAGTTCATACGTGAACCCGACAAGGGACTTTACGATGCTATGAACAAGGCTATCGACAATGCCAATGGCGACTATCTCATCTTCCTAAATGCAGGAGACAAGTTCCATTCCAAAGATACTATTACATTGGTTGCAGAGAGTGTAACTTCTGTACAGAAAGATTTGGACGAGATAGAGAAATGGCCTGCTGTGTTATATGGAGAAACAGATTTGGTGGATGACGAAGGCAAATTCCTGCGCCATCGTCGTTTGCAAGCTCCAGAACATCTCACATGGCGTAGTTTCCTGGACGGAATGTTGGTATGTCATCAAAGTTTCTATGTTCGTACTGATATAGCACGCAAACACCTTTACAATCTACGTTATCGCTTTAGCGCCGACTTTGATTGGTGTGTGCGCATAATGAAGGAAGCTCAAAATGATGGACTGGTGCTTCACAACACCCATACCACCCTAACCGACTATCTGTCGGAGGGTATGACAACAAAAAATATGCGCAAGTCACTTCTCGAGCGCTTGCGCATTATGTGCCGACACTATGGATGTATCGCAGCCGTCTGGCAGCATTTATGGTTTGTGCTGAGAACCTTCACCAAACCATAACATCAGGACTATCGTTTGAAGACCAAACGGAACAGGAGCAGAAGGACGAAGGCACAAAAAGCGCCAAAACTATTGGCTACCACATCCAACCAATCACCATGACGAGAGGTTGTAAGGTAAGCCTGTCCCAGCTCCATCAGTCCACCGAAGAAACAAGAAAATACTGTTATCAGGAGGAATTGCACAAAAGCTTTTCCTCCTGTTTTTTTTACCTTACCCTTCTTCTTATCCTTCGTTTCTGCCAATATCATTTCTGTGCCCATGACCAAGGTAAGAAAACCATACATAACCCAATGAGCCCACTTGTCGGCAAACCTAACATTAACCTGTGGGAACTCCTGAGATGGCATCAGGCTGAGAGTGGCTATAAGCAATAGAGCAAATAGTGTAAAGACGTGCTTCCTAAAGAATTTCATATAATTTGGTATATTGTTGAGCTACACTTTGTTCGTTATAAGATTCCTTGGCCTTGCTTAGTGCTGCATGGCGCCATTGAGGATGAGCAAGGGTTGTTTCTATGCCAAAAGCCAAATCCTTACTATCGCAATACTTTGCCACATAACCATTCTGCATATGAGTTATCATTTCTGGTATACCGCCAGCATCAAAACCTACGCATGGAGTTCCACAAGACATTGCCTCGGCAATGGTATTGGGAAGATTATCTTGAAGTGAGGGAGTCACGAAACAATCTACAGCCGAATACAAACGAGCCATTTCATTCTCTCCGTTGACATAAGGGATGAAGTGCATGCCATCCTTTTCAACACCTCCAATGGTTACCGACAATTCATCGGCATTTCCACCTACTATCACAAGGTGAGGTTTGGGAGAATGTAAATATTTCAGTGCATTAAGCAGGTATGACATACCCTTACGCTTATCAGTAACCTTCTGACAGGAGAACAATATCAATTGTTTGTCCAAAGGCAGAGCAAATGCTTTTCTGGCTTCATGCATATCCATAGGACAAAATATCTCTTGAGGTATGCAATTGTTGACATGATACACTTTTGCACATGGCATAGACCTATGGGCAAGGTCGGCAATCCACTGACTGCATCCTACAAAACTGATCCTGCCCTGAGCGTATATGCTCTGCTTTCTGTCAAACAATTGTTTTTCCAACAGCTCTACCCTACTATCGGAAGTTCCATCAGCCTCATCAGTATAATGTCTTATACCACGGAAAGGCCACTCGTCGTGCAAAGTCCAAACTATTTGTTTGCCAGAAAGCATCATTTGGTGTAATTGGCGTAAAGAGAGCATTCCCTGATTCACCCAATGCAGATGTATCACATCGGCTTCTTGATATTCTTTTGTAGAAAGGATATCCACTCCATCCGTTGCAAAGTCGTATTGCCACGTTTTACGTAATGGTTTGAGCAACGCAAACATAATGCGCAGACGCTCTATAACCTTAGGCAAGATATTGCCATAGGCCACCACATTGGCATCATTGCTCTGCTTGTCTCTAACAAGCATCTTTGCCTGTATGCCATTCTTGTTCAAGGCAGTGAGCAGGCGCTTGGCTGCTATTGCCCCTCCTCCTGTACGTTCGGTGGTGGAGATTATCAATACCTTCATAAGCGAACTAATTGTATTCTTTTCTTCCCAACCACTTCTTTACTCTGTTGCGAATGGCTTGTCCTATGTATGAAAAGTTGCCGTAGCGCAGATTCAGGAACAGTTCCTCGAAACTTCTTGCCACCTTGATGCCGGGATTCATCCAACCCATTATGCGATACACACGCTGACGATAGGGTACATGCTCCATAACGTGGGCAGGGTGCTTTATCATACTAGTGTCCTTTGTTTCTGGCAAAAGGGCATCCATTTCGTGGCGTTTCATAGTGAAGATACGGCGGTATCCTCGTGGCAATGTCTCCAATGTGCCACCGAAATGGGTGCTGTCTGCTGTTGCACCAAGATTATTGATAAGGTTCTTTTTAGGCACTATGCTCAAACCGTTTGTCATAAGCATATGTGACCATAGTATGGTTTCATAAAAGGCCTTGTTTTGACTCCTGTGTTTACGGCACATGGGTAGAAAGTCATCGCGATAGCCGCGCTCCTTGACGATATTGTCCAGTTGCCTAACTGTCTGTTCGTCATCCAACCATGTATAGTGCTCGTCCCATTGGTCAACAACCCTACGCCACGATGCCCATCCCCAGATGCTGAGGTTGCTGCTGAAGAAATAGTCCTCCGCAATGTCCTTTGTCTCTTCCTCGACATTGAAACCAGAAATCATCGTTATGCGAGTATCATGCTCGTATTTATCAAGCATTTCTTTGCAGAAGTGGAAGAAGCTGATGCTTGGTATGTCATCGTCTTCAAGTACAATGCATTTGTCTGAGATAGAGAATGCCCATTTCTGCGATATATACTCCGACGGGTCGCAACCATAATTCTTTTCCTGAAACATAGTGTGCACTTCGCACTCCCAGTCAATATTGCTTACCACCTCGCGGCATGCCAATATTCCCGGCATGTCTTTCTCGCCTCGTGGACCATCCTGATACAGGAACAAGCGTGAAGGGCGAGCCTTCTTGACCTGCTCGAAGACTTGTCCCAACTGATTGGGACGGTTGAAGAATAGTATTAAAACAGAAACATCTACTAAGGCTTCTTTCATGGTATATTAATGGTTAAGGCGTATCAAAGATACAGTTTTGCAAGAGAAAATACAAATTCATTTGTTTTTCCGAGTGTAAGTATCTTAGAGCGCAGGTCAAAGATAAGAAGATATTGTGTATTATCAAAAAAAATCCGTAACTTTGTCCGACCTCGAAAGAGATTTAAGCAGCATCCATCTAAGAACAGAGCACAAAACCATGTTTAATATTAGACTATTCATCGAGAAATTGAAACTCTCCTTTCAAAAGCGTACTCGAGTAGTACAAACAAAGAAGAGCTACGCCACCTGGGTGGCAAAGGGATATGTAAAGGAACCATTGGTAAGCATTGTACTACAATCACACAACAAGAGTTTGCAGATAAAACACATCCTGCCCAAACTTCGAGCTTGGGGGGAGGCTTTGGAGATAATCATTATTGACGATGGATCTGACATTAACCATACACAGGCCTTGGCCGAGGCTCTGATAGGTGCAAATGAGTTTCTCGTGCGTGCCAATGATCTTTATGAGAATGTTACCTATGACAAGACCATACGTTTTGCCAACGGAAAGTATATAGCTCTGTTGCAGGATGACGATGATTTCGATGACACATCGTGGATTGACAAAGCAGTGAAATATTTTGATGAGCATCCTCAATTGGCTATCTTGGGTGGTAAGGATGGATTGGATATAGCTATTGATCACGACAAGAAGATTGCTCATGGCGGCAAGAAGGCAGACAACGACAAGGATTTCCAGTTTGTAGTAAGTGTGAACCGTGCTCCTATGTGGCTTAACAAGGAGTTGTTCTGCCTACATCTTCATCATATTGATTTCAGTTTCGCACCCTTCCAGTTTGATGACTACGAACTATGTGCCCGTGCATGGACAAAGGATTTGCAAGTTGGATGGTATGATGCTCAGTTCAAGTCGCTCAGCGTGGGAGGTATGCGCCTATGGAATGGCTCATTTACTCAGGAGCAAACACAACGAAACGGCAAAAGGCTCTATGCAATGTATGCCGACAAGATAGATGAGATACGAGGCAAGGTAGAAGCGTGTAATGCGATGCTGAAGTAAATTCTTTGTACTTGATACGCAGAATCTAATCAGAAAATGTTTAGAACACATGAATATTGCTATACTTTTGGCAGGAGGTAGCGGAAGCCGTTTCGGTGCTGACCGTCCCAAGCAGTTTCTTGAGGTGGATGGATGTACCGTGCTTGAACATAGCATCCGTGCCTTTCATCGTTCAGAGCAGATAGATGAAATAATCATCATCACACGACAAGATTTTGTAGAGGAGGTGCGCCAGATGTCTACCCTTTATCCCAAGGTGAAGCATGTGCGCCCTGGCGGCAAGGAAAGGTATCATAGCACTTTGTCGGCTTTGGAGGTGTGTACAGATGCTGATGACCTGTTGCTTATACACGATGCTGTGCGTCCACTCGTAAGTGAAGCCATAATTTCAAGATGTGTGGATGCACTGAAATCTTATGATGCCATAGGTGTGGCAGTTCCAAGTACCGACACCATTGTTAGGGTGGACGAGAATGATTGCATAGTGGAAACGCTGCCTCGTCCTGTCTTGCGTAATATGCAGACTCCCCAGGGATTCCGACAAGGAGTGCTGAAAAAAGCTTTTGATTTAGGACTTGCTGACCCTGCCTTTGCTCCCACCGACGATTGTGGAGTAGTGCGCACTTATCTGCCCGATGTGCCAATAAAGATAGTGAAAGGAGAGGTCACTAACATCAAAATAACATATCCTAAGGATTTGGAAATGATTAGAACCAATGCACAAAAGTAGCATTGGTTCTAATTGTTTCAGCAAAGCAAAAAAGTCTTCGTATTGTTTTACATCAAACAATGTATTCTTTCGCCTCAGACAATGTGTTATTTAAAGCCAGACAATGTATTGTCTAACAAAGGTCTTATAACTATTCCAAGAGAATAGGGAGGAGCGAGCCATAAAACTATTTCTTGTGCAGGAGGTACCCTATAGTTTCCCTCATGATTTGAGCTCGAGAGAACCACATCACACCTGTATAGAGTATAGCTGCAAGAGCTATGCGAGATAGCATCAACATCCATAGATTTTCAATAGACTTGGTTGCCCACCATGTGAGGCCCAAAACGGCCAACGTGAACATTAAAAATGGCAGGATATCAAGGGCAGCCCAACGCCACTTCAGACCTATAAGACGCTTTGCCCACCATTGCCAAATGCCTAGCCATAGTACGTTCAACGCAATGAAGAATATCACCATAGGTATCATGCCATAACCATTTAAGTATAGTATTATGAGCCCAACCCATACGGCAAGGCACTGACCTATGGTACAAGCCATATTGACACCACTATGTCCACGGCTGATAGTAAGATTGCTATACAATGTCGTTATGGGCAGGAAGGCGCCATGAATGCAAAGCAGAGCAAGGATATTGGCACTTTCTATCCATATCTCACCGCCCGCAATCAGAATAAACTCTTTGGCAATCATGCCCAAACCCAACAAAGCAGGAAACGAGACAAAGGCTATGAAACGCATCATCTTGCGAAACACCTGTACATAACGTCCCATATCATCAGCAACATGCGCCAGGGTGGGTTGTGCCACCGATGTCAACATGCCGTTAATAGTACCAGCTGCCATATCGTCCCACTTGCGTGCCGTACCATATATACCAGCCTGCTGGGTGCCAAAGCATTTACCGAACAGAACGCTGAAGGCATGGTTGTTGAAAATATTGAAGACATTGGTTAACAGAAGTTTACTACTAAAATTAAACATCTGCCATGCTGGACGCAAATCTATCTTTAACGAGGGACGCCAACGTGAATAGTACCAGTTCATCATCTGAACAAAGAAGACAAACGACACACTCTGTGCCACTATGCCCCAATGGGCACATCCGAGCCACGCAAGTACAACGCCAATACTACCCGAAAGGAACATGGCAGTGATACCACAGATACTAGTTTCGCGCACCATCAAATGCCCGAACAGATATGCCCTCTGAACAGTACCCAAACCCGACAACAAAAAACCCAGGAAAAGGAAGCGTGCCAACCCCGTAAGTTCAGGATCGCCATAGAAGTCTGCTATCAAAGGGGCCAAAAACCACAATAAAATGTATAGACTACTACTGACAATCATATTGAACCAAAAGACGGCATTATACTCCTTGTCTGTTGGTTCTTTTTTATTACAAAGAGCCGCTATAAAACCACTTTCCTGAAGAGTGCTTGCCAAGGCAGCAAAGATATTGAGCATATAAACCTTGCCCCAGTCGGCAGGAGTGAGTAATCGCATCAGAGCCAACCCAAACAAGGCACCCAGCAATTGCATTGCGCCATTGCTCAAACCACCCCACAAAAGTCCACGGGCAGTTCGCTCTTTCAGTGATTTTTCTTCCATAACGTTGTCAAAGTTACGATTAAATGAGTGAAATGACAAATTTATTTAGACATTTCCGAGTGTGAGTAACTAAGATGGTAATCAAAGTTATAAATTATTGTTAACAAAACACCATGAAATAGATAAATTTTGTGACATTTTGATACCAACTAATTAAAATAGTGCTCATGCGCACGCGATACATCGTTTCTTTTTGCTATCTTTGCGTGGTTTTAATACCCGTTTTACGAGGAAATATAACAAATACAAACCATCGCCACCCATATATGCAAAGGGTGCGAAATAAAAACAACCAAAAACGAAGCATAATAAAAACCTAAGATAAATGGAAAAAATTCAAGAACTCACAGAGAAGATCTACCGTGAGGGTGTAGAGAAAGGTCAGGCAGAAGCCGACCGCATCATCAACGAGGCCAAGGAAACAGCCGCACAGATTATTGCCGATGCAAAGAAGAAGGCTGCCGAGATAGAAGCTGCTGGCAAGAAGAGCGTTGTGGAGATGGAGGCAAACACCAAGAATGAACTCAAGCTGTACACCGCCCAGTCGCTGAGCGCACTGAAGAGTGAGATTGCCAATGTATTGACCGCGAGTACCATTGGACAGGCTGTTGACCAACTAGTTGCCGACAAGGATTTCTTGTGCAAGTTTACCGTAGCCTTGGCTGGCAAGTGGGTAGAGAACGAGCCAATCGTAATCGAATCTGCCGATGCAGACACTCTCAAAGCATATTTCGCCAAGGAGGCAAAGGCAATCTTGGACAAGGGGGTAAGTATAGAGAAGGTCAACGGACGTTCTACCCTATTCACCATCCAGCCTACAGACGGAAGTTACAAGGTAAGCTTTGGCAAGGAAGAATTCGAGGACTACTTCAAGTCATTCCTTCGTCCACAATTGGTACAAATGTTGTTCTAATACAAGAAGATGGCTAATTACTACTGTCTTATAGCCGGTTTGCCCGACATAGAGTTGGCCGACACCCAACCGGGCATGCCCATGGAAGATTTTATCGAGCAAATGAACGATACTCTCGACTATTGGGATGCCAAGATGATGGCAAACTACTTTTTCCTTCTGCGAGATTGTCAGAATCTCATAACCTTCCTCAAAGATCCTGAAGCAGAATTGAAGTACGAAGGTGCGATGAACAAGGAACAGTTCACCGACCTTGTAAAGAGTGCCACGGAGATGAATTTCAATGTGCACCGCTACCCTCAGTTCATGAGTATCTTTGCACGCGAATGGGCTTTTAACAAAGACAAGAAGGGTTACTATCCCGAAGACGAAATACTGTATCTGTTCTATGAATATGCCATCAATACCTGCAAGAACGAGTTTGTGCGAGAATGGTATCAGATGAACATGAACATCAACAATGTGCTCACCGCACTGCTAGCACGCAAGTATGGATGGAACATTTCCGACTATATCAAGGGTGAGGGCGATGTGCAGGACAAGTTGCGCGAGGAAAACAGCGCTGACTTCGACCTGTCGCGCGATTTGGACTATCTCAAGGAATTGATTCAGATTGCCGAGCAGGAAGATCCCGTCAAGAAGGAGAAGATGATTGATGCACTCAAATGGATATGGTTGGACGAGAACACCTTCTTCAACAACTTCGGCATCGAGGCCGTATTTGCATATCTGTGCAAATTGGAGATTCAGTATCGTTGGGCCAATCTGGATGTAGAGAAGGGCAAGGAGACATTTGAACAGATTGTCGAAAATCTCCGAGGCGAAGCACGAGTGCCCAGCGAGTACAAGGTATAAAGTTCGTCAACCTCGATAAGGGGGAAATAATAGAAAGAAAATAAATATACAAGATATGACTAAAGGAATAGTTAGTGGCGTAGTCTCCAACATGGTCACCCTCCGTGTGGATGGTCCTGTGTTGCAAGGCGAGATATGCTACATTACCACTGGCGGCGACCGTTTGATGGCAGAGGTCATCAAGGTTGTTGGTAGTGATGTGTATGTTCAGGTATTTGAAAGTACACGTGGTTTGAAGGTTGGTTCTCAAGCCGAGTTTACAGGACACCAGTTGGAAATCCAACTCGGTCCTGGCATGCTGAGTAAGAACTATGACGGTTTGCAGAACGACCTCGACAAAATGGATGGTGTGTTCTTGCGCCGTGGTCAGTATACCGAACCTTTGGATGCTGACCGTCTGTGGGACTTTGAACCCATCGTAAAAGTGGGCGACCGCGTAGAGAGCAGCGACTGGTTGGGCAAGGTTGAGGAGAACCATCAGCCCCTAAAGATTATGGCACCCTTCCAGATGGAAGGCACAGCCGTGGTAAAGAGTATCGTTCCTGCCGGTCAGTACAAGGTAAACGACACTATCGCCGTGCTCACCACCGAAGCTGGCGAGGACATCAATGTTACCATGGTTCAGCGCTGGCCAGTTAAGTTTGCTATGACAAACTACAAGGAAAAGCCCCGTCCATTCAAGTTGCTGGAAACTGGTGTGCGCACCATTGACACTTTCAACCCCATCGTTGAGGGTGGCACAGGTTTCATCCCTGGTCCCTTCGGTACTGGTAAGACCGTGCTTCAGCATGCCATCTCAAAGCAGGCAGAGGCCGACATCGTTATCATCGCAGCCTGTGGTGAACGTGCTAACGAGGTTGTAGAAATCTTCACCGAGTTCCCCGAACTCATCGACCCACATACAGGTCGCAAGCTGATGGAGCGTACCATCATTATTGCCAATACATCAAACATGCCCGTTGCTGCTCGTGAGGCTTCTGTGTACACCGCCATGACAATGGCCGAGTACTACCGTTCTATGGGTTTGCGCGTTCTGCTCATGGCCGACTCTACTTCTCGTTGGGCACAGGCTCTGCGTGAGATGAGTAACCGTATGGAGGAGTTGCCTGGTCCCGATGCTTTCCCCATGGACTTGGGTGCTTTGGTAGCAAACTTTTATGGTCGTGCCGGTTATGTATATCTGAAGAATGGCGAGGTGGGCTCTGTAACTTTCCTTGGAACTGTATCTCCTGCTGGTGGTAACTTGAAGGAACCTGTGACCGAGAACACCAAGAAGGTGGCTCGTTGTTTCTACGCCTTAGAGCAGGATCGTGCCGACAAGAAGCGTTATCCCGCCGTTAATCCCATCGACTCTTACTCTAAGTATCTCGAATATCCCGAGTTTGCCGAGTACATCAAGGGCCACATCAACGAGGAATGGATTCCCAAGGTATTGAATCTGAAGACACGTATGCAGCGTGGTAAGGAGATTGCCGAGCAGATTAACATATTGGGTGACGATGGTGTACCCGTTGATTATCATGTGGTATTCTGGAAGTCGGAGATTATCGACTTTGTTATTCTTCAGCAGGACGCATTTGACGAAATCGATGCCGTAACACCCTTGGCACGTCAGGAAGAGATTTTGAACCTTGTTACTGCTATCTGCGACAAGGAGGATTACTCTTTCAACGAATTTGAAGAGGTAGTGACTTACTTCAAAAAGATGATTAACCTGTGCAAGCAGATGAACTACTCCGAGTACAAGAGCGAGCAGTACTACGACTTCAAGAAGCAGGTAGAAGCAATGTTATAATATATATATAAGGTATGGCAACAGCATTTCAGAAAGTATATACAAAGATAAGCCAGATAACCAAAGCTACCTGTTCGCTCAAGGCAAGAGGTGTGGGTTATGACGAACTGGCAACCATCAACGGTCGTTTGGCTCAGGTGGTAAAGATTGTGGGCGACGATGTCACCCTTCAGGTATTTGAAGGTACTGGCGGTATCCCCACCAATGCCGAGGTGACATTCCTTGGTAAGGCTCCTTCGCTGAAGGTGAGCGACGACCTGGCAGGCCGATTCTTCAATGCTTATGGTCACCCCATCGATGGCGGTCCAGAAATTGAGGGTAAGGAGGTTGAGATTGGTGGTCCTTCGGTAAACCCAGTACGCCGTAAGCAGCCCAGCGAACTCATCGCTACAGGTATTGCAGGTATCGACTTGAACAACACTCTGGTATCAGGTCAGAAGATTCCTTTCTTTGCCGACCCCGACCAGCCTTTCAACGAGGTAATGGCAATGGTGGCAATGCGCGCAAAGGCCGACAAGATTATCTTGGGTGGTATGGGTATGACCAACGATGACTACTATTTCTTCCGCAACACCTTCTCCAATGCAGGTGCGCTGGACAGAATTATTTCGTTCATCAACACCACCGAGGACCCTGCCGTAGAGCGCTTGCTCATTCCCGACATGGCACTCACAGCTGCCGAGTACTTTGCCGTTGAAAAACATGAGACCGTATTGGTGCTTCTGACCGATATGACCTCTTATGCCGACTCACTCTCTATCGTGAGCAACCGTATGGACCAGATTCCTTCCAAGGACTCTATGCCTGGTTCTCTGTACTCCGACCTTGCGAAGATCTACGAGAAGGCCGTTCAGTTCCCCGAGAGCGTAGGTGGTGGTTCTATCACCATCATTGCCGTGACCACACTGAGTGGTGGCGACATTACACATGCCGTGCCCGATAACACCGGTTATATCACCGAGGGTCAGCTTTATTTGCGTCGTGACAGCGATGTGGGCAAGGTTGTTGTTGACCCCTTCCGTTCACTTTCTCGTTTGAAGCAGTTGGTTGCAGGTAAGAAGACTCGCAAGGACCATGCTCAGGTGATGAATGCAGCCATCCGTCTTTATGCCGATGCTGCAAATGCAAAGACAAAGTTGGAGAATGGTTTTGACCTCACCGACTATGACAACCGTTGCTTGGACTATGCAAAGGACTATGCCGAGAAACTTCTTGCTATCGACGTAAATCTCGATACAGAGGAAATGTTGGATGTAACATGGTCTCTCTTCCGCAAGTACTTCCGCCTTGAGGAGGTAAATATCAAGAAAGAGTTTACCGACCAGTACTGGACTGAGGAATAATATAACACTACATTCCAGTTTGATAAAGGTCATTTATTATGGCAATAAAATATCAGTTTAACAAGACATCGCTACAGGCACTCGAGAAGAACCTGAAAATGCGCCAGCGCACCTTGCCCATCATCAAGAGCAAGGAAACTGCCTTGCGCCTTGAGGTTAAGAAGTGCAAGGAGGAGGCAGAGGTCTTGGAGGAAAAACTGCGTCAGCAGATTGCCGGTTACGAAGCCATGTATGCCCTGTGGGGCGAATTTGATGCTTCTCTGGTTTCCCTTCAGGATGTCAAGCTCGACAGCAAGAAGATAGCTGGTGTCAATGTACCAATTCTGACGAATATCAGCCTGAGCGTTAAGCCCTTTGGCTTGTTCTCCGCGCCTAAATGGTATTTCGATGGCATAAACCTGTTGCAGGGTTTGGCAAAGACCGCCGTCGAACGCGAATTCGTTTTGGCAAAGTTGAATCTTTTGGATCGTGCACGTCGCAAGACCACACAGAAAGTTAACCTCTTCGAGAAAGTCCAGATTCCTGGTTTCCAAGAGGCTATACGCAAGATCAAGCGTTTCATGGAGGACGAAGAGAACCTCTCCAAGTCCAGCCAGAAGATTCTGAAGAGCCTACAGGCCAAGCGCGTACAGGATATTGAATCAGAACCCTATGAAATAGAGGAGGAGGAAGTGGCTTATGATTGAAAAAATGAAAAAGTTCACCTTCTTGGTGACTGATCGTGAATACGAAGGATTCATTGACTCTATCCGCGAACTGGGTGTGGTTCATGTAACCCAACTGGCTCAAGGTGGCACAAGTCCTCAACTCCAGGAAGCAATACAAAAGGAGGCTGACTATCGTCGTACTCTGGACTTCCTCAAGATTGTTGGCAAGAAATACGAGAAGAAGAAAGCACAGAAGGAACTTGGCGGACATATAGTCAATGCTCCTGAGATACAAGAACCTGCAGAGTTGCTCTCCGAGGTAGAAAGATTGCAAACTGCAGAGAACGAGCTTTTGCACGAAATCGACGAACTCAAAGCCGAAGTAAAAATTCTTGAACCCTGGGGTGAATTCAGTCTTGAGCATCTCGACCACTTTACACAGGCTACTGGTCTAAACGTATGCTTCTTCTCTTGCACAGCCAAGAAGTTTGGTGGCGAATGGGCACAAGCATGTTATGCCACTCCCATCTGTGAGGAAAAGAAGAAGGTATACTTCGTGACATTCTCCAAGGAGTGCCCCGACATCCCAGCCGAGCAGATTTTCCTTCCACGCAAGTCTTATTCTCAGGCTGTCAGCGAGTTGGATGCGGCAAAGAACAAACTCTATGATGTTCGTGCCGAGATGGTGGCTATCAACAACAAGCTTCGCCCTGTGCTCGAAAAGGGACAGACAGAGATGCTTAACGAGATTTCGCTCAGCAAGGTGCACCTCAGCAGTGAGCGCACCTGTGGTGATGTGCTCCGTCTCATGATGGGTTGGGTACAAGCAAGCTCTACCGATGCATTGATAGTTTACCTCAACGAGTCGCACATCTACTACGAGGTGGAAGACCCAGCTTTTGAGGATGATGTTCCTATAAAAATCACCAACGGTCGCTTCTCTCGTCTGTTCGAACCCATCCTCAAGATGTACTCTCTGCCCAACTACAACGACCTCGACCCAACAACCTTCTTCGCACCCTTCTTCATGCTGTTCTTTGGCCTCTGTATGGGCGATGCTGGTTATGGATTGCTCATCTTCCTGGTGGGCCTGATGCTTGTGTTGAAAGGTTCGGAGGACAATAAGGCGTACGGCAAGTTGGCCATGTGGCTTGGCGGTAGCACCGTGGTGTGTGGCTTGGCTACGGGTACAATGTTCGGCATAGACCTCACCCAGCAGGACTGGGCCTTCACACAACCGCTGAAGCCCTTCTTCCTGAATGACAACGGTGTGGGCCCGATTTTCGGCTACAGCCCCATGATGGTGATTTCTGTCATCATCGGTCTTGTCCAAATACTTTTGGGCATGACTCTGAAGGGCTGCAAAGCTGCAAGGAACTATGGCTGGCCCTATGCTGTAGGCACATTCTCATGGGTGGTTGCCTTGTTGGGTGCTATCGTGCTGTATGGTTTGCCCGCATGCGGCATAGAACTGGCATCGTGGATTCAGTATATGCTTCTTGGCATAATCGGAGTCAGTGCACTGGGAATATTCCTGTACAACAACCCCGCCAGCTACAAGAACCCCGCCTTGGGCGTGCTCAGCAATATTGGCGGCGGTCTGTGGGAAACCTACGGCATGGCCACTGGCTTGTTGGGAGACTTGCTCAGCTATATCCGTCTGTTCGCCCTCGGCCTTACTGGCGGTGTACTTGGCGGTGTGTTCAACAGCCTGGCTCTGGACATGACAGCAAGCTGGCATTGGTCTATACGCATATTGGCTATGGTCATTATCCTGCTTTTGGGTCATGGCATCACCTTTGCCCTGAGCATGATCAGTGCCTTTGTGCATCCCATGCGACTCACCTTTGTAGAGTTCTTCAAAAATGCCGACTTCAGTGGTGGTGGCAAGCAGTACGACCCATTCCGCAAGATTAAGGATTAAACACAACATTATCTCTCCCCCCACCTGATATCATCCCAGTCGGGGGGATACAAACAAAATAAAAAAACAAACAAAATAACAATTAAAACAAAACATTATGGAAATCTTTTTGACTTATTTGGGCATTGCCCTTTGTGTAGCATTGTCAGGTATTGGTAGTGCTTACGGTGTAACCATCTGCGGTAATGCAGCAGTAGGTGCATTCAAGAAAAACCCCACAGCTAGCGGTTCTTACATGGGTCTTGCTGCACTTCCCTCTTCACAGGGTCTGTACGGCTTCGTTGGCTACTTCATGTTGCAGGGCCATGCTACACCAACAGTTGATATGGTAACAGCATGTGCTGTTTTCGGTGTAGGTCTGGCTTGTGGTCTGGTTTGCTTGTTCTCTGCATTGCGCCAGGCTAAGGTTTGTGCCAACGGTATCAGCGCTATCGGTGGCGGTCACAACGCTTTCGGTACCACCATGGTATTGGCCGTATTCCCCGAGTTGTACGCCATCCTTGGTCTGTTGGTGCTCATCCTGACTTCAACATCTCTCTAATAAACAATAGAAAGACTTTATCCACGCAAGAGGGCTCTGCCAAGCAGGGTCCTCTTGTTTTTTTGAGGGAGGAGAAGCTTCCACAAATAAATATGTTGGTATTTTATATTGCTCCAAATCGTTTGTCCCGACTCACCATATTGTCTGCACCAACACAATGTATCGTCGTAATTCATTCGATACATCGTCTAAGCCAAAACAATACGACGTCTTCCCAGCAACACACTCCCTTACTCTGAATGTTTAAATTCTTATACTCCCCAGCCACTTCACAAACATCCACACATATAAGCGTTTACAAAACGTCTCTAAATGCCTCCATAGCTCAAACTCCTAATAGCTCAAATAGCTCAGTTTCAGTTTAATTATTTCTCACCCCCTTCCCTCTAGCTGCGACCACCCAAACTAACGGCAATCGCGCCATGTAATTATTCTACTTATTAAGTATTAAATATAATATACTAATAACTATACATTTATATAATATGTAATATAATAATATTTCCAAAGTATTAATAGCAAAGTACTACACCAAGTATGCAAATAAAATAACTGATTACTGAGCTATCTGAGCTCACATCAAGTTGAACAAGACAATCGCTGATACTCACATGATATCAGTCCTTTTTGCTTATTATGTTTTGATGCTAAATAATAAGAATATTATTTTGTATTTTCCACACTTAATCGTAACTTTGTACGCGAAACAAATACATTCAAAATGAGCATACAAGAAAAGTTGATATCTGCCGCACTCAGCGGTGTGAAGGAACTCTATGGTGCAGAGTTGCCTGAGAAAATGATACAGATACAGGAGACACGTCCTGAGTTTGAGGGCGAGTTGACTTTGGTGGTTTTCCCCTTGTTGAAGACTAGCAAGAAGTCTCCCGAGGCTACAGCACAGGATATGGGCGAGTATCTGACACAGAAATGCCCCGAACTCATCAGTAAGTTCAATGTGGTTAAGGGGTTCTTGAACCTTTCTATCGCCACCGAGCAATGGATCAAGTTGCTGGAGGATATTGAGCACAACCCCAAGTTCGGTTTCGTGCCTGTTACCGATGAGTCTCCATTGGTGATGATTGAGTATTCAAGTCCTAACACCAACAAACCCCTGCACCTTGGCCATGTCCGCAACAACCTGCTTGGCTGGGCTCTGGCACAGGTGATGGAGGCCAACGGCAACCGTGTGGTGAAGACCAATATCGTTAACGACCGTGGCATACACATTTGCAAGAGCATGCTGGCATGGCAGAAGTATGGCAATGGCGAAACTCCCGAAACGAGCGGCAAGAAGGGCGACCACCTGATTGGCGACTATTATGTTGCTTTCGACAAACACTATCGCGAAGAGGTGAAGCAGTTGGTTGCCGAGGGCATGGACGAGGAGAAGGCCAAGCAGGAGGCTCCACTTATCAAGGAGGCTCACGAGATGCTGGTGCGTTGGGAGCAGAACGATCCCGAGGTGCGCGGTCTTTGGAAGACAATGAACGATTGGGTGTATGCCGGTTTCGACGAGACATACAAGGCTCTTGGCGTAGGTTTCGACAAGATCTATTACGAGAGCGACACATATCTTGAGGGCCGCGAGAAGGTAGAGGAAGGTCTGGAGAAGGGTTTCTTCTATCGTCGCGAGGATGGTTCTGTATGGGCCGACCTGACCAAGGAGGGCTTGGACGAGAAACTCCTGCTCCGTAGCGATGGTACCTCTGTGTATATGACCCAGGATATCGGTACTGCCAAGCTCCGTTTCCAGGACTTCCCCATCGACAAGATGATATATGTTGTGGGCAACGAGCAGAACTACCACTTCCAGGTGCTATCTATCCTATTGGACAAGCTTGGTTTCAAGTGGGGTAAGGACCTCGTTCACTTCAGCTATGGCATGGTGGAACTGCCCAACGGCAAGATGAAGTCTCGCGAGGGTACCGTTGTTGATGCCGACGACCTGGTGGCAACCATGATAGAGGATGCCTACAAGATGTCGGAGGACAAAATAAAGAAACTTGAAGGCATCACCGAGGAGGAGACACGCGAGATAGCACGCATCGTGGGTATGGGCGCCCTGAAGTACTTCATCCTGAAGGTGGACGCACGCAAGAACATGCTATTCGACCCCGAGGAGAGTATCGACTTCAACGGAAACACTGGTCCTTTCATCCAGTACACCTATGCTCGTATCCGCAGCATTCTTCGCAAGGCGGCAGAGCAGGGTATCTCAATTCCTGAAACTCTGCCCACCAACACAGAACTGAGCGAGAAGGAAATCAGCCTCATCCAGCACCTGAACGGTTTCACCGCCACCTTGCGTCAGGCAGGTGCCGACTATAACCCTGCATCAATAGCAAACTACTGCTACGAGTTGGTGAAGGAGTACAACCAGTTCTATCACGACTTCAGCGTGCTCCGCGAGGAGAATGCCGACAAGCAGGCCGTTCGTCTGGCACTGAGCTCTGCCGTTGCCAAGGTGGTGAAGAATGGTATGTCATTGCTTGGCATTGAGGTTCCCGAGAGAATGTAAAAATTCAGATGAACAAGATAAAGGAAGCCCTTTGTGTGGATGCCGCCTGTAGCGGGAACCCCGGCCCTATGGAATACCGTGGGGTGCACCTGCCCAGTGGCAAGGAGGTGTTCCGCTTCGGCCCCATACAAGGGACTAACAATATCGGCGAGTTCCTTGCCATAGTGCATGGCCTGGCACTGATGGAGCAGAAAGGCATCAGTATGCCCATCTATAGCGATAGCGTCAGCGGTCAGGCATGGGTGAGGAACAAAAAAGCCAAGACCACACTTGCCAGAACCCCAGAAACAGAAAAAGCCCTGGACCTCGTTGCCAGAGCAGAGAATTGGCTAAAGACACATACCATAAAAGTTCCCATCCTGAAATGGGATACTGAAAACTGGGGAGAGATACCTGCTGACTTTGGAAGGAAGTAAACTAATTGGTTGAATCATCAAAAGCCTAACACACACTACATTGAAAAGAACACGATACATATTGGCACTTGTAGCACTATTGGTATTTGCTACACTATTAGGCAAAATTGAATTTCTTGCCTATAACAGAGACATCACCTTCTTTACCATCAACGAATTACTACAAGTCTTGTGGCAAGGTCTGCCTTTGGACCTGAACGTTGTGGCAACAGTGATTATGCCCGTATGGATTGTGACACTGCTAACCTTGAAGTGGCCCTCAATGCCCCTTCGCTGGATAGTGGGACCATATTTGGCCATAGTTGTGTTTCTGATGGGATGCAATACTGGTGGCACCATCATAATGTACGAGAATTGGAAATTCCTGCTCGATGCTTCGGTCTTCAGTTACATGTCATCGCCAGGCAATGCAACTGCCAGTGCCTCAACATTATATATTGTCACACGCATTGGTTCCATTATTCTTTCCTCTATATTGTTAGCTTCGCTCAGCGTTATTATCACTCCTAAGCATATAGCTGGAGGCAAAAACAATAGAACAAGACACAAAGCACATACTCCCCAATATCGCATACCTTATTTTATCACAGGTCTGCTGCTATGCCTGATGATTTGGGGAATAAACGGAAAGAGGGTGGATGAAAGAAGTGCCTTCCATAGCAATAAGTTGCTACTCAACCATGCCGCTATCAACCCCGTTGGCCATATGGCACGTTCCATCTATGCATATAGCAAAGACCTTAATGAGCAGTTCCTGCTGATGCCAAAAGAAGAATGTGACGAGAACTTCGCAAAATTGTTCCCCCAAGACACAGAGGACATTACCGACACATTGCTAAACACCCAGCGTCCCGATATCCTCACACTTCAACTCGAAAGCATGGGAGCACCATTTATCGAGAGTATGGGTGGCGTCAAGGATGTCACACCTGAGATATGCCAATGGATGAAGCGCGGAGTGAACTTCACCAATGCTTGGGCTACAAGTTTCCGTACAGATCGTGGCACCGTCAGCGTGCTCTCTGGCTACCCGGCCTACCCTACTACCTCGCTGATGATGACCGACTCTTGCCTGCCACTTTTGCCCAGTCTGGCCAAGACATTAAAGCAATACGGTTACACCGCCGACTATATGTATAGCGGCAATGCCAACCATATGAACAAGCGCAAATATCTAGAAGCCGTTGGCTATAGAGTGTGGGACATCGAAGATATTAACGTCAGTCAGGAAGAACGCGATATATGGGGTGCTAACGATAGTATTGCAATGAACCGCATGCTATCTCTGATGATGCAGACAAAGCAAGAGAATGGCAACGACAAACCCTTCTATTGGGGATGCCAAACCATCAGTAGCCACGAACCCTGGGAAGTGCCATATCATCGTCTGGACAACAAGGTTCACAATGCCTTTGCATATACCGACCATTGCGTTGGCCAGTTTCTGGATAGTTTGAGTCGCACTCCCCTGTGGGACAACCTACTTGTCGTTGTTTTTGCCGACCACGGACACACCTACAACCTAACCTTCGACAAACCTGAGTTCTTCCATATGCCACTCTTCCTCGTTGGCGGAGCAGTAAAGAAGATTAAGAACATAGATACCATCATAGCGCAAAACGACATTGTTGCAACTATATTGAGTCAGATGGGCATTCCACATAACGAGGAGTTCCCTTGGAGTCGCAATGTTCTTAGCAAGAACTATAACTACCCCTTTGCATACAGCAACTATCCTGCAGGAGCCCTGCTTGTTGACAATAGCGGCAAAACAATCATCGATGTCCAATCGGAATACATAATGACAGAAAAACCTGAACGCAGCGAAGAAAGACTTAAAAACCTTCGCACTGTGATTCAGAAGTCTTATGAAACCATACCACAGGCTTCTACTAATTATTAGACATCAACTTAAAGAAGAGTAATCAATAAGGGTGATTTTTACACTTAATATCCCATACCCACTATTGCGACATGCCACAACGGCATACCCAATAGTGGGTAATCTTATTTTGTGTACAATGAGTGTTAGTATTTTATTAGTACCTTTGCACTAAAATAATACATATAACACATTGATTCACATGATTAAGACACTAAGAATCTTCTTTTTACTAACAACATTTATTTGTACCGCAACCACATGGGCCGATGACAAGAACACCGATGCGCACATCATTGGCCATGTCATCGATGCAGACGAGAAACAACATCTACCCTATGTTACCATACGAGTGTTGGGGACTACCATTTCCACTATGACCGATGGTACAGGACATTACTTTTTCAAAAACCTGCCAAAGGACACTCTGACATTGGAAGTAAGATATACAGGTTTCCGCACTATTACACGCAAAGTCATTGTTAACAAAGACCACACACAGGAAATAAACTTTGTAATGCAACCCGATGACATCTCGCTTGATGAAATCGTGGTTTCTGCCAACAGAAGCGAAACAAAGCGTCGCGAGGCCCCCAACCTTGTAAACGTAATGGATGGCAAGGAGTTTGAAACGACACAATCGACATGTCTTGCTCAGGGATTGAACTATCAACCCGGTGTACGCACCGAAGACGATTGTCAGAATTGCGGTTTTGCACAAGTGAGAATAAATGGTTTGGACGGACACTATTCGCAGATTCTAATCAACTCACGCCCCATTTTCTCTGCTCTTACCGGCGTGTATGGTCTGGAGCAGATTCCAGCGAATATGATCGAGCGCGTCGAAGTGGTGCGTGGCGGTGGTTCTGCTCTATATGGTGCCTCTGCCATTGGCGGCACTATCAATGTCATCACCAAGGAACCACTCCGCAATTCTGCAGAGATAGGTCACACTCTGTTGAATGTCGATGGAGGTCCTTCGTTTGACAATGTCACAACAGCCAATGCTTCCCTTGTAACCGACAATCGCAAGGCCGGACTATTTATTTATGGTCAAAACCGTAATCGCCAGGAATATGACCACGATGGAGACGGATACACCGAGCTACCCAAGATGAAGAATCTCACACTTGGACTCAATTCCTTCCTGCGTCTGAGTACCAACTCCCGAATCAGTCTGCAATATCATGGTATAAACGAATTTAGACGCGGAGGTAATATGATGGAACAACCGCCTCATACGGCAAACATTGCGGAACAAACCGAACACGACATACATGGTGGTGGACTGGGATACGACTTCTATAGCAACGATACCAAGCACCACCTCAATGCCTACTTCTCTTTTCAATATACAAAACGCGATAGTTACTACGGAGGCACAGGTTCTGGCTCAGAAGAAGAAGTGGAGGCTGCTGGCTTGGCCTATGGTCAGACTAAAGACTTTACCTATGTGGTTGGTACACAATATGTGTATAAATTCGACCGTTGCCTGTTTATGCCTGCCGACCTCACAGCTGGTGTAGAATACAATTTTGATGGTCTTGACGATATCATCCTTGGCTACAACCGCAATTTCAATCAGGACATACACATTACCAGCGGTTTTCTTCAGAACGAATGGAAAAACAAGCATTGGAGTTTTCTTATCGGTGGTCGTCTGGACAAGCACAACCTTATCAATAATATTATCTTCAGTCCACGCGTCAATCTCCGCTATAATCCATCAGAAGCTATTAATCTTCGTGCCTCGTATGCCGGTGGTTTCCGTGCGCCACAAGCCTTTGACGAAGATCTTCATGTTGGTGTAGTAGGCGGCGAGCGCCTGGTAACCGTTTTGGCGGATAACCTTAAAGAAGAACGCTCACATAGTTTCAGTCTTTCTTCCGATATGTATTTTCGTCTGGGCAACGTACAGACCAATTTCCTCGTAGAAGGATTTTATACCAAACTTGACAATGTTTTTGCTTTGCGCCGACTCAGTGGTACAGACGCTCAAGGAAATATTGTCCAAGAACGTTACAATGCCTATGGAGCACATGTATATGGTGTGAATCTAGAAGGACGTGCATCACTGACCAAATGGTTCCAACTTCAAGCTGGTTTCACCATTCAGCGTAGCCTTTACGACAGAGAAATGACATGGAACGAGGATGTTCCCGATCAAAAGACAAAGCGCATACTCCGTAGTCCTGACACCTACGGATACTTCACAGCGTCGCTCACTCCTATACGTAAGCTCACCATTGCCCTCACTGGTAATTATACAGGCAGTATGTACATTGGACACAATGCTGGTTCTGGAACACCCGTACCAGAAATTGTAAAAAGTCCCAACTTCATGAACTTGAGTGCCAAAGTTACATACGAGGTTCCTATTGCAGACTCTTTCCGTATGCAGATAAGCGGCGGTGTACAAAATATTGCCAATGCATATCAGAATGACTTTGACAAAGGTTGGGAGCGCGACTCCGATTATATGTATGGCCCCAGCACACCACGTTGCTACCATCTAGGAGTGAAGTTCGTATATTGACACTGACACCATAGATATCGTGGTCTACATTACAAGAATCCCTGCAACATGTAATCTAGTGCATTCATGCTGCAGGGATTTCTTCATATCATTTATATAAACAGGTATGGCAGGATTATCTACTGTTCTCTTTCTCGAACGAACAATAGCGTTTGAGCATTTTGAGAGAATCAGAAGAAATCTTAGTAAAGCGATGATCTTTGTAATACGTAAACTTTGATTTCTCTTTATGAAGAATCAAAGCATCGTCTTCAAATGTTGCACAATACCCTATGCTATCTTGAAAGAATTCATGATTCTGGCACCACAGACCATATCCTTGTCTTAATGCCTCGTCAGACGAATGCACATTGACATCCACTGGTCCACTGAAATAACTTTGATTTCTTGAGTCTAGTACAAAATTAAGATCTGCACCCTGACATATTATCTGTTCCATTTTCAAAACACAGAAACCAGGATAAAACCCTTCTCTAGAGTCAGAGAACTCGTCACTAGTTCCCCAGAAATATCCATCAACAATCTGTCCTTCCCTATAGCAGAGTCCTATGATATTATCTTCGCATTCGGAATCTGGATAATCATAAAGGTAATATACTATCGAATCCGCATTGACAGACTTAGCACTTTGCTCAAGTTTCGACAATACATATTCCAAGATATAAAACTCTTGTTTTTTGAAATCATATCCAGTCATATAAAGTTTATCGCCAACTATAGTGCGAAGATTATCTGATTGTAGAGCTCCAATATGTTCCTCATAGCCACTCACGGCTGCAATAGGTGGAAGTCCCTTGATATCATCTCTATAAACACAATTACCCACAGAATCAGCCAATATCACAGAACAACTATCATATTCCGGGTAATTTAAGAACACTCTATAACCGCGCATCTCACCGTAATACGAGAAGAATTCCTGAGGCTCACGCAAAGTCACACCATCCCAAAACAAACTATCTAAAGAATATTCACCAGGATAGCGTTTCAAGACTACGTTGGGATATTCAAAGTGCCACACGCTTTGATTCTCATCCCTCCAGCACTCGGTATTTCTTTTCATTGTCAGCAAGAAGTACGAATCATCACTCATCTTTCCATAAGCGACGCTATCCTCCTCCCCAATAGGCAAAGCATAGGCTGATGTGGGCTGAAGTGACTCTTTGTCGATGACATAAAGAGTTTTTGCTTGTTCATCGATGTAGTAAATCGAATCTGAGGTCACTTGTAACAAGGCATTGTAAGAATCGTCTAAACTATGTTCCAATTGCATACTAGCCACCAACTTAGTACCATCAAAGCGCGATATGCAAACAGACTTACCACTTAAGATATAGAAAGTCTGGTCACCTTCAACAGCAAATCCCTTGATAACACAATCCGAAGCGGTGTCGCACGGAAAAGTTGGGGACGTATAGTCAAATGTCCATTTTCTTCCTGGCACTAACGATAGGGAACAACTATCAGCCTCTGTCTCTTTAACGTCGGTCTTCGATATTGTTTCTACATTAGTCGTTTCAGTCTCTGACTTTTGTAAGTTCACCAGAGACTGTTCTTCTCCCGAGACACTCTGCTTACTACCACCCGTACAAGCGATTGGGATAAGCATAAAAAGCAACGAAATTATCAGTGCCAACAACATGCTCCGATGTTTCATAGTAAAAAACTTTTATGTGATTACAAAAAGACGAATCGAGTAGGAGGAAAACGAAGCAGTTTTCTTCCTACTTTCGTTTTCCGACCTCTCACACCACCGTACGTGCCGTTCGGCATACGGCGGTTCCTATTTTGGGGTCCATTTGAAATATAAATCCGTCAAGCAAGGATAGCCAGCCACCTTTAGCGATATATTAGGGATTGCCCGTTTTAATATCACACTATCAGCTATCCGCCAATAGCCTTTGCGAGTGTTACCCCATTGGTAGGCTTGATACT
>JAFYMW010000130.1 GCA_017548165.1 Bacteroidaceae bacterium | reverse complement strand
GTCAGACCAGATGTTTGCCGCCAGCTTCCTTCAGATTCCACCTCACGATGGACACCCTTGCCTTAGGCTATGCGATTCCCGCTATTAGGGCTCGCTCGGGACTTACACCCGTTAGCTAATGCTCATGCTGAGCGTACAACACAAAACCACCACCCAAAATTAGGGTAGTGGTTCTATAATATGCTAATATTTCAACGCATTCTTATAAGCGAGAGGAACTCCTCTCGTGTCTTGGCCTGATTGAAGGCGCCACAGAAATCGCTTGTGGTGGTGATACTACCTTGTTTCTCCACACCACGCATCTGCATGCACATATGCTGAGCCTCTACAACCACCATAACGCCCTGTGGATGCAGAGCCTCGTAGATAGCTTCGCGGATTTGCTTGGTAAGACGTTCCTGAAGCTGAAGGCGGTGGCTGAAGACATCTACCACACGAGGTATCTTGCTCAGACCAGTAACTACACCATTGGGGATATATGCTATATGTACACGACCATAGAAGGGAAGCATGTGGTGCTCGCAAAGAGAATAAAAATTGATGTCCTTTACGATGACCATCTGATTGCAACCTTCCTCGTGGAAGATGGCACTCTGAAGAATTGCTATGGGGTCTTGCTCATAACCTCGGGTGAGGTCAGTCATTGCCCTTGCAACACGATGTGGAGTCTTTAACAATCCCTCCCTCTGCGGGTCCTCGCCCAGCAATTCCAAGATTCGTGTTATATGCTGTTGTATCTCTTGTTGCACAGGAGTCAGCAGGTTCTTCTCTTCTGAGTTCATCTTCTGTAATGTTTATCTTGCTCTTTACGATAATAGCCCTGGGGAATCGTCCTGATTCGCGCATGGCCTGAAGTACCACCATTGCCTCGTCGCGTGTTTGGAAATCACCAACACGGCATATCCAATGTGGAGAGGTGAATGATGTGTATACCTTGAGATCGTCGAACCAAATCTTCACCCTTTCTCCCATCTTGCGGGCTTCAAGTTTTGATTTCTGGTCGTTGCCTCCGTAGTAGACCTGCACACGGAATCCATTGATACGAAGACGTTTGGGTGGGATGCTGTCCTTCTTCACTATAGTTATTGTGCTATCCAATGGAGTCATTGGCACAATGCTATCATGCTGTGCATGAGCCGAAGTCAATGCCAGCATGGTGAAGAGTATGGACATGAAGAATGATTTCTTCATAGAAAGAATGTGTTTGGTGTGTGGTTGTTAAGACAGATGGCCTGCAAAGCCCCCGATGGGGAGACTTTGCACGGCAATCGTCTATCTAATTTGTGTGTTTCCTTTGCGGAAATTAGTTCCAAGCGTCGATGATACCCTTGAAATCGTCAGCCTTCAAAGAAGCGCCACCAATCAAGCCACCATCGATATTGGGCTTGCCGAAGAGCTCGGGAGCGTTGCTAGCCTTGCAAGAACCACCATAGAGAATGCTGGTCTCGTCAGCCACCTCAGCACCATAAACCTCAGCAACACAAGAACGGATGTAAGCGTGGATTTCCTCTGCCTGCTCAGCAGTAGCGGTCTTACCGGTACCGATAGCCCAGATGGGCTCGTAAGCGATAACAACATTCTTCCACTGCTCTGCTGTGAGGTGGAATACGCTGCCTGCCAACTCTGCCTTACATACAGCCTCCTGCTCGTTAGCCTCGCGCTCTGCCAAGCTCTCACCGATGCAGAAAATAACCTTCAAACCATTAGCCAAAGCCAAATCTACCTTCTCCTTCAAGATCTCGGGAGTCTCGTGGTAGTACTCGCGACGCTCAGAGTGACCAAGGATAACATACTCGGCACCAGTGCTCTTAACCATAGAAGCGCTAACCTCACCAGTGTATGCACCGCTCTCCTTGTCGGCACAGTTCTCAGCGCTAACAGCGATAACGCTGTCCTTGAGCAACTCGCTAACAGTAGCCAAGTGGATGAAGGGAGTACCGATGATAACCTCACAGTTGGGCTTCTGAGCAGCCAACATATCCTTCAACTCTGTAGCCAATGCTACACCTTCCTGCAGGCTCTTGTTCATCTTCCAGTTACCTGCTACAATGTGCTTTCTCATTTTAGTAATGTTTTTAATAAGTGTTTACATTCTATTTTTTCTTTCTCTGTACAATTTAATTCCTACCCAAAGGCGATCCAATACCGTGCATATGAGCAAAGGTATGAGATACCAGGAGAAGAGGAGCAAAGCTCGCTGACCATAGGTTGACTGTTCGCGGACTACCCAAGGTAGCTGGTGCAAGGGTGCCACAAACTCTGGAGCTCCAGGTATCTGCGAGGATGCCCATTTGTTAACCACCACTCCATCGTGAAGGAGGAGAAGACCAGGGTTGCTACGCACCATTGTCTTTAGAGGTATCTCATCAACCACGAGGAAGGGATATTCCGCTCCGGTGATGTCGCACCAATAGTTGATGAGACTATCATTGCTGGCCGTGAGGGCTACAAGGGTATAGTCATGTTCAAGACAATAGTCGGTGAGTTCGGTGAGCTTGTCCATGACTCCATCATCAGCAAGTTCCAAGCGTGGTGCAACAATGAGGAAAGTCCAACCAGGACTAGCAACAATGCTATCTGTCAGATCCTCACCTGTGGATGGGTCGGTAATGACAAGGTCGGTGATGGGTGGTATCTTGTCCGACTCATCCCACTGCATCTTCTGACTGATATTAGCCCCGATGTGATAGGGGCGAAAGTCGATGACAGGAAGAGTGTAGGTACAATAGAGTGTGAGTACAAAGCTAAACACCCAAGTGTAGAGCGATACGAGCCACTGATTGTGTTCGCTGATAAGGCGGGTCTGTCTTCTATAACCGAAGAACAACACCAATGCACATAGCAGGAGCAGAAGGTTCTTGTAGAATGTCTGCCAATTGGTCAGCACCACGGCATCGCCAAAGCATCCACAATCGTGCACCGGATTGGTAAAGGCCAAGTAAAGGGTAAACGGAGTGAATACCAAGAAGAGTGCAAGTATAAAGCGTGACACCCATCGGCGATTATTGCCGAATAAGAGGCTGACACCAATATTGAACTCGAAGAGTGCAAGCAGAATGCTAAGTCCCAATGGCATATAGAGGACAAACATATCATCCATGCCAAAGGCTACGGCATAATCCTTAATCTTGTACTCTGTGCCACGAGGGTCTATCATCTTTACCAATCCTGAGAACATTAATGTCAAGGAAAGGATAGCACGACTGACGTTGACCAACACCCATAAGAGTGTCTTGTGAACCCTATTAGTTCTCACCGAATGTCAATTTTATTAAGCCAAAGACGGCATAGTTGAGCATGTCCATATAATTGGCATCTATGCCTTCGGAAACAAGAGTGGCTCCGCTGAGCGACTCTATTTGTTTGGTACGGAATATTTTCATCAGGATGAGGTCGGTATAACTACTTATGCGCATCGAGCGCCAGGCCTCATCGTAATCGTGATTCTTGCGAAGCATCAGTTCGAAGCATTCCTTGGCGTGACGGTCATACTCGGCCATAGCCTGTTCTGCCGACATATCGTCTGTCACCTCTGCAGCACCAAGTTCAAGTTGTATCAGACCTATGAGGGCATAATTGACAATACCGATAAACTCTGGTCGTATACCCTCTCCAACCATGGTAACACCCTTCGTTTCGATGCTACGAATGCGGTTGGCCTTAATGTATATTTGGTCTGTAACAGATTCTGGACGCATGATACGCCAGGCTGATCCATAGTCATGGAGTTTCTTGGAAAAGAGTGTGCGACACTCTTGCATCACTGCTTCAAACTGCTCACGCGTGTCCATATATATAATTAGGTATATACGAGCAAAAGACTCGTCTATGTATTTATTCTTATAATCAAGAAAGAACCAATCCCCGGCCGGGGACCGGTTCTTCTAAATTGTTTACTGCGTATAAATGCTCATTTACGAGCACTTGATAATCTGACCTACACGAAGGACAGTAGTTGTCTTGATGTTATTGAGTTTGCAGAGCTTGGCAACAGTAGTACCGCGCTTGCGTGCAATGACTGAGAGACTCTCGCCCTTTTGTACACGATGAACGCTGGCACGAAGACTCTGGCGACGTTCCTCCTGGAAAGCCTTGCTCTGAGCTTCCTTATCTGCCTGGAAGGTAGGACCACCCATAGAGGCAAGGATATCATTGCTGGGCAATGCCTTGGCCTGAGCAGCGGTGAGCAACTTGCCCTTACTTACAGAAGAGAAGAGATAGAAATCGTTAAGGATGTCACAAGCATCAAAATCAAAGAGTGTCTCGGGATCGATGAACTTACCAAGGAAACGTGTTTCGAAATGCAAATGACTACCAGTAGAACGACCTGTATTGCCACCAAGACCGATAACCTCGCCAGCCTTTACCTCCTGGTCTTCTACAACAAGTTGCTTGCTGAGATGTCCATATACCGTCTCAAGACCATTATAGTGACGAATAACCACATACTTGCCATATCCCTTTCTTCCCTGATTTGCCACGACACGAATCTTACCAGCAAAAGCAGAACGGATGGTGTCTCCAACATAAACCTTAAGGTCGGTACCATAATGATTGCGACGGAATGAACGACGATAACCATAACTACTGGTCACGCGTTTGCTTTCGCATGGCATATGGAATCCACGGAGATCTATCTTGTACTCCTTGGGCATTTCAACAGAATAGTTGTTGATATACTTATTGTCCCATGTGGGATACAAATTGGCAGATGGTTCACCAAAGAATCTTTCCACCTCCAAAAGTTTGGACAGACTTACAGAATCAATAGCGCGCATACGCTTATCAATAGGAGCTATACTGGCCAACTGATCTTGTGCTACCGCTACGAGAGCACAGATTGTCAGGATGGAAAACATTATCAATCTCTTACTGGTGGTCTTAAAGAATTGCATTGGTGTATTTTTTATTTTGTGGTTAAGTGGTAATACTTTTTCTTAAAACTATTTTTAACAGATATTTGCCTGCTATACCTCGTCAAGAGCATAGAGGCGTGGCATATTAAGACTGCCTAAATCAAAAATTTCCTCAGGTCGGAAGAATCTATTCAACTCTGCCTGAGCTGACTCTGGAGAATCAGATGCATGAACGATATTCTGCTGATTGCTCATACAATAGTCACCACGAATGGTGCCAGGATCTGCATTGCGGCCATTGGTAGAACCAGTCATTGTGCGAACAACAGAAATTGCATCAACACCTTCAAGACACATCGCCACCACTGGAGTGCGCATCATGGATTCTTTTAGGATACCAAAAAAAGGTTTGCCTACAAGGTGTGCATAATGTTCAGCAAGGATTTCATCGTCCAACTGCAACATCTTCATACCTGCAATTCGCAAGCCTTTCTTCTCAAAACGGTTTATAATTTCACCTATGAGGCCACGCTCAAAGGTACATGGTTTCAATAACACAAGAGTCTTTTCCAACATCCCAAAATAGATTTCTTCAGTTAACATTTAGGCACAATCATGCCATATTTGTGCGCAAAGATATAACATTTATTTGAAAATCCAACAATTACACTACTTTTAATATCCCTTAAATTGTCTTTTTGGAAAGTTAAAGGGTATTTTTTACACTAAATATGCACACATCAGCTACTAGATGACCACTTGTTCCGTTCTAACTTTTCCGTTCGTCAACTGATATTACTCCAATCCATCTCGTCTTTTTTCAAATAACGCATACGTTCCATCATAATGCGATTTTCTGGTTTGGTGAGCGTTGGGTCATCGTCGAGAACAGAGGAAGCTGTTTCGCGAGCAAGTTGAACAATCTGTCCATCACGTGCAAGGTTGGCAAGTTTCAAATCAAAGGCGATACCACTCTGCTGGGTTCCCTCAAGGTCGCCAGGACCACGGAAGCGAAGATCAGCCTCGGCAATCTCAAAACCATCATTGGTCTCTGTCATAATGTCTATACGACGACGCGTCTCCTTGGAGAGTTCGTATTTGGTGACCAGGATACAATAACTCTGACTTGCACCTCGGCCCACTCGTCCACGCAACTGATGCAACTGTGCCAAGCCAAAACGCTCGGCATTCTGTATCACCATCACCGAAGCATTGGGCACATTCACACCCACCTCTATCACCGTAGTAGCCACCAGAATATGTGTCTCACCAGAAACAAAGCGCTGCATCTCTGCATCCTTGTCGGCAGACTTCATCTGCCCGTGCACCATACTTATACGATACATCGGAAATATCTTCTGCAGATGCACATAGGCCGCCTCCACATTCTTCAGGTCGAGTTTCTCACTCTCTTTAACTAGTGGATAAACCATATAGACCTGCCTACCCTCCTGTATTTGCTGATTGATGCCTTTATAGAGTTTATCGGGATTATTATCATACATGTGCATCGTCTGTATGGGTTTTCGTCCTGGGGGAAGTTCATCTATGATGGACACATCAAGATCGCCATACACGGTCATTGCCAAGGTGCGTGGTATGGGGGTAGCCGTCATCACCAACACATGCGGCGGTGTATGGTTTTTCTCCCAGAGCTTAGCACGTTGTGCCACACCGAAACGATGTTGTTCGTCGATGACAACAAGACCAAGGTTACGGAACTGGACATTATCCTCTATCACAGCATGCGTACCCACAAGTATCTGTACCTCTCCCGTCTGTAATCCCTCTAGTACAGCCTTGCGACGCTTGCCCTTGACCATGCCGGTGAGCAACTCCACACGCACTGGCATCTCACCAAGCATCTTCTGGAAAGTGGAAAAGTGCTGTTCGGCTAGTATTTCGGTTGGTGCCATAATACAGGCTTGGTAACCATTACCCAATGCTATGAGCATGGTCATCAATGCAACCATAGTCTTGCCTGAACCCACATCACCCTGAACAAGGCGGTTCATTTGGCGTCCAGACTTCATATCTGCATGCATCTCACGGATGACACGCTTCTGTGCACCAGTTAGTTGAAATGGGAGATTATTGGAATAGAAATCATTAAAATACTCCCCTACTCTAGAAAAAACATGCCCACGGATAGTACCCTGACGCAATCGAGCATAGCGGAGCACAGAGAGTTGAACGTAGAAGAGTTCCTCAAACTTGAGTCTATAATTGGCTTGGGTAAGTCCCTGTGCTGTTGGGGGATAATGTGCTGCACGCAATGCCTCGTCCAACGACACCAGACACAGACGACCTAGCAGATGATGGGGCAAAGTCTCGGGGATGGAACCGTCTGGTATTTGGCGCAATAGAGTGCTTGTAAACTTCTCCAGAGTTCGGGAATTGAGTCCCACCTTCTTCATCTTCTCCGTTGTCTGATAATAGGGTTGCATGCTCATCTTGCTGAGCATCAGCGTATCAGGAGAATCTATGTCAGGATGATTGAGGTTTATCCTACCATTGAACACCGACGGACGACCAAAGAGGATATAATCCTGATGCAGTTTCACACTCTTGAGTATGTATTGTTGGGAGTTGAACCACACACAATCCACCCATCCATATCCGTCGGTAAAGTGCCCCACAAGACGTTTCTTCCTGCCCTCGCCCATCTGTTCAAAACTGATGAATTGCCCTCTAACCTGCACAAAAGGCATGTCGGAGGTTAGTTCAGAGGTGCGATACAGGCGACTACGGTCTATGTGCTTGTAGGGAAAATAATACAGCAAGTCGCCCCAGGTTGACAAACCCAGTTCTTTCTGCAAGGTTTCGGCACGCTTGGGACCGATACCTGGCAGATAGGTCAGTGCTGTTTCAAGAAGGGCAGAACTCACAGAAGTTTATTTTACAGGACCTTAATGTCCTATTCTATTCCTTTAACCAAGCAACTGATTGTAAATCATACCCTCGCGCAAAGGAGCAACGGTATCCTTGCCCAGGAAGTACTCGGCTATAGTATAACCGAACTCCATAGCGGCAGCAGGACCACGACCAGTGATGAACTGACCGTCAACGGTAACAATCTCGGCGGTATAGCTGGCGCCCTTCAACTCTCCCTGCACACCGGGATAGCATGTTGCCTTCACTCCCTCCAAAATACCCAGATGTCCATAAACCATAGGAGCGGCACAGATAGCCGCCAAAGGCTTGCCCTCGGCATGATGCTTCAGGATGGCCTGACGCAAAGGTTCGCACGCATCAAGATTAGTACTGCCTGGCAGTCCACCGGGCAATACGAGCATGTCTGCACCGGAAAGGTCAACTTCCTCCAAAAGGGCATCTGCCACCACACCCACGCCATGAGCACTAAACACTGTCTTGTCGCCAGTGATGCTCACCGTGGTAATCTCAAGACCTGCACGACGGATAATGTCCAGAGGAGCCAACGCCTCAATATCCTCAAAACCTGTTGCTAAAAATTGATATATCATAGTTAAAATATTTAAGTATTTACAAAGCGCAAAGATACCTAATTTAACTCAAAATAAACGCACATTGTTGCAAAATATTACTCACATAGCACAACAATATTTACTTTGAGCGACAATCTTGAGCACTTAAGTCCGGAAAAATTATGTTTTTTTTTGCATTTTCGCTCGCATAGTCGTAACTTTGCGCACATAAAAACTCAAAGCATTGGCATGAAGAAACTACGTTTTGCCATTTTTGGCAACACATATCAGGCTAAAAAATCTGCTTGTATCGAGCAACTTCTTGGTTTGCTTGCCGAGCGCGATGCTTCCCTACTTATCGACAAGCATTTCTACGAATATCTCATCAACGAATTAAATATCTATGTCACTCCCCAAGAAGTAATCGAAGGGGATAGGTTTTCTGCCGACTTTGTTATTTCTATGGGCGGCGATGGAACCTTTCTTGAAGCCGCACGCCGTGTAGGCAACAAAGGCATACCCATTCTTGGAATCAATATGGGTAGATTAGGATTTCTTTCAGACTATCAAACTGAGGACATCACATCTGCCATCGAGCATATCTACAACGAAACTTTCCGATTAGAAGAGCGCACAGTTTTAATGGTAGAAGATGAGTTTGGGCACATTCAAGGTTACCCATATGCACTGAACGAAGTTGCTGTTCTTAAACAAGACAACTCATCTATGATAAGTATAGATGTGGAAATAAATGGTGAATTTCTAACTACATATCAAGCCGATGGGCTTATAGTCAACACCTCTACTGGAAGTACGGGATATGCTTTGTCCGTTGGTGGCCCTATAATTGTACCAGGAACAAAAATCATTGGCTTGGTACCTGTTGCTCCACATACCCTTACAGTGCGCCCCCTTACGCTTTCTGCGGATGCACTTATAAGAATGAAAATAAAAAGCCGCTCGCACAACTTTCTCCTTTCTGTTGACGGTCGAAGCGAATCTGCACACGAAGATACCATTATCACCATTAAGAAAGCCCCATACACCATTAATATACTTAAAAGGGGTGAAGGCAGTTTTTTCCGCACCTTAAGAGAAAAGCTTATGTGGGGAGCAGATTCGAGAGAGTAATGGAATAGGAAAGGACAAGTTGAAAGTTTAACGCTGAAAACCTAACGATTAACGTTTAGCGAATCCGCAATCTACAATCAGCAATTTAAAAACCGAAATGGTAGCACCCCAACAAATAAAAGGTATTGTAAAATGGTTTTGGCAAAATAGCCAAGGCATCCGTACCAAAGGTGTCTTTAATATACTTTTGGGACTGACTGTAGTAGGTTTGGATTTTGCATTCATTTGGGCAACTAAACTTACTATCGACACTGCAACTGGCAACCAGGACATTCCTTTGTGGATTGGGTGCACATTGCTCATTGCTATCGGTATAGCAAATATAGCGATCTCGTTTGGAAGTAAATGGAATAGTGCTCTACTGGGGGTTAAGAGTCAAAATATCATGCAACTCAAGGCTTTTACCCGTATGATGCATAGCGTGTGGACAGGCAAAGAACAATTCCACTCAGGCGACATCATGAATCGTATTATCAAGGATGCCAGTGAAATAACCACAATAATTACCGACGTTATCCCTGCAGCAATTTGTGTGTGCGTGAGACTCATTGTTGCATTTTTCTATCTCTTCCATTTCGATTCATGGCTTGCGATGGCTATACTATGTTTAGCGCCATTTTGCCTTCTGCTCAGCAAGATATATATTCGCAGGATGCGCGAACTCACACGCACAATTCGAATTACCGAAAGTCAAATACAAAGTATCATCCAAGAGAGTATACAACATCGTATGATACTTAAAACTCTAGAGCAAACGGATGGTGTGGTCTCTCGTCTTGAAGAAACTCAGCAAACCTTGCGCACACAAGTTCGCCGACAGACCATCTTTTCAAGCTTAAGTAATTTAATGGTTAACTTTGGCTTTAGCTCAGGATACCTGCTCACATTCATTTGGGGAGTTCATCGCCTTGATGCTGGCACAATTACTTATGGTACTATGCTAGCATTCATACAATTAGTAGGCCAGATACAAGGACCCTTCCGCAATCTCACGCACTTTATTCCCGCCATCATCAAAGCTCTCACCTCTGCAGAAAGAATGAAACAATTGGAAGAAACTCCATTGGAAAACATTAACGAGAGAAAGCTATTCAATCATGGAGTTGGAATCCGTTTAGATAACGTATCGTACATATACAAAGATGGACACCGACACATTCTAAAAGACTTTTCTTTTGACTTCACCCCAGGTAGTACAACTGCAATATTGGGAGAAACAGGTACAGGTAAGACCACACTCATCCGCCTCATCCTTGCACTTTTCTCCCCTACCAAAGGCCGGGTGGAATTCTACAACGAAAACGGTTCGGTTCAAGCATCACCAGCCACAAGGTGTAACTTGGTTTATGTTCCACAAGGCAACACCTTGATGAGTGGAACCATTCGCGACAATCTTCTCCTTGGTAATCCTGATGCGACAGAAGAGGAACTCCATCAGGCATTATCAATGGCCTGTGCCAATTTTGTTTTTGAACTTCCCCAAGGTATACAGACAATTTGCGGAGAAGGAGGTACTGGTTTGTCTGAAGGTCAAGCTCAACGCATTGCTATTGCAAGAGCTCTCCTGAGACATGGGAAAATTCTTTTATTGGACGAAGCGACAAGTGCACTCGACCCAGAAACAGAACAACAACTAATAAAAAATATTTCCATACTAGCAAAGAAGAACAAATATACTATACTCATTATTACTCACCGCTTGGCTTTGGTGGTCTATTGCGACACAACTGTACACCTAACAAGAAACGAAGATTAATCTTTTTACAAAAATACACGAATATGAAACTATTAATTATTGCGCTATTCCAGAGCATTATCATTACCAGCGGACAGGTAATGCTTAAATATGGCTTATTAAAAATCGTATCATTTGAGCTGTCTTGGAATTTCTTTAGAACCATTGTTTCTAATGTGCCATTAATACTGAGTGGTGTCGCTATGGTAGTAGGCACAGCAATGTGGATATGGATGGTAAAAGTATTTCCTCTTAGCCAACTCCTACCTTTGCAGACATTGGGTTATGTGCTAGGTATTCTGGCTTCCATGTTCTGTTTTAACGAAAGCGTGTCACTATCACAATGGGCAGGCATGCTATTTATCATAATAGGATGCGTACTTATAGGTAAGTAAACTATCACAAAACACATAAACTTAAAATGAATATAGGTTTATTCAACGAGAATTTTCCGCCTATATATGACGGAGTTTCTCTAACAGTCAAAAACTATGCCTATTGGCTAAATAAATTGGGACATTCTGCAAGTGTCATTACTCCCAATGCTCCTGGCAAGAATGATTCTGAATTCTCTTTTCCCGTACACAGATACTTCTCCGTACCACTTATCGGCAGAAAACCATATAGATGGGGACTACCCCTCTTTGACCAGAAGTTTACAAGAAGAATAAGCAATACTGATTTCGACATCATACATGCTCACACACCTTTCTCTTCTGGAAAAATGGCATTAAAACTGGCAAAAGAAAAGAATATTCCAATCGTTGCCACCTTCCACTCAAAGTACAGAGACGATATTCAAAGACAAGCTCCCGTGAAATTAATCGTGGACTTTATGGTCAATAACATTGTATCTTTTTACAATAAAGTTGACGAAGTATGGATTCCCCAAGCCTCTGTAGAAGACACACTTAGAGAATATGGTTATACTGGAAATGTTCACGTAATGCCTAATGGAAGTGACTTTACCATCGCTAATCCATCCCCCCTTAGACACAAAGGCAGAAAAGAGTTGGGATTAAGAAACGAAGAAATCGTTTTGCTCTATGTTGGACAACACATTTGGGAAAAAAACATTGCTTTTATCATTCAAGCACTTGCTATGATAAAGGATTTGCCATTTAGATTTGTTACCGTTGGTAAAGGCTATGCCTTCAACGACATCAGAAAAATGGCAGAAGATGCTGGTATAGGACACAAACTACTCATGCTTGGTCAGATAAGTGACCGAGAGAATCTCCAACGCGTCTACGCTGCATCAGATTTATTTCTTTTTCCTTCTCTCTATGATACTTTTGGACTGGTTGTGAGAGAAGCTGCTGCAATGAACGTGCCTTCCGTGATGTTGAAAAATACTGATGCAGCATGTTGCATCAAAGATGGTTACAATGGTTTTCTCTCCGAGAACAATGTTGAAGAATACGCAAAACTGATTTCTCATCTTATCGAAAATCCACACATAGTCAGAGATGCTGGATTAAATGCTTCAAGCAGCCTGGTTCACTCGTGGGAGAATATCATGAACAGCGTTGTAGACAGATATAACTTTCTCATACAATCAAAAAAATAATTTTACAGAGACATATGCGCAATAATATATACATTAGGAAATTCTATTCCATTCTTATCAACGAAACGCCCTTTATTTTCTTTTTTATGCTACTGATGGGGCTACCCCAAGCAATAAAGAATCTAATTTCGTTCTCTGATTTCAATTCCCTGACCACCTCACTCGGCAATATCGGAATCATATTTCTATATGCATACCTTTGCGCATTTCTATATTCTGCAATAAAGTATCACAAGCTTAGATGCATATGTAAAACAGCGATGTACGTTTTGGCTGTTGTTATAAACGGAATATGCTTCTACGCACTTACGGACTTTAAACTAACCATTAGTCCCACATGGTTTCTTCTTCTTTCTGAGACGACACCCAACGAGTCCTCCGAGTTTGTTGGTCAGTATTTCTTCTCCAGCACTATGCTGAAGACAATAACGAATGTCATAATATACACATGCTGCATCATACTGCTTGAAAAAAAATGGTCAGGCATCAAAGAAGGCATAAAGAAATTCATCGGGAACATTCAAAAGATTAGAACGGTCTTCGTAAGTATTGCTCTCGCGTTTGCTGTCTTCAGTTCCCTGTACCTTCCATTTGCATATATTAGAATACACCAGATTCTATATTCTGTATCCGACGAAGGACAGCAGGACTTAAATTGGATCCCGCAAGATCCGTTCTCTTCTATATATTTTTCTATTACCTCATTGGATGCCATGGGGAAGAAAACAGAAGAAAACATAAAG
>JAFYMW010000129.1 GCA_017548165.1 Bacteroidaceae bacterium | reverse complement strand
GGAAGAGAGATTGCAATACACGGAGATATAGCTGCCGTGACGAACAAGCACGTTCTTGGAACCGGAGAACTGGAACACCGCCGTCACCTCGCCATCAAAGACACAACGAGCGCGAGCACCTGACTTGCCGACATAGTTCACGCCCTTATTGTCGAGGGTAACATTCTTAAGTCCTGGAACATTATACTGACCGAACTTGCCCGATATGCGATATTGGCCTGTGATGGGCACTGGCAAGCGACCCTTGTTTTGGGCGAAAGTACCATTGAGTTTCTGGTCCTCTGCCGTGAGCCAAGAATTGGATGAAGAAGAGGTCTTTGAAGAACCTGTGGTTGAGGATGACTTCTTGGTAGATGTAGAGGAAGATTTTTTCTGCGCTGCCTTCTTCTGTGCTTCTGCCTTACGCTTGGCCTCGGCTTCGGCACGCTTACGAGCCTGTTCTATTTCATATGCAATGAGGTCGTCAATCTTCTTGTTCAGTGCATTCAGCTCTTTCTGCTGCTTGCTGACCTGAGTACGAAGGTTATCTTCCTTCCTCTTTAGATTCTTGATGTATTGCTGTTGGCGTACTTGTTGATCGTTCAACTTTCTGCGTTGGCGCATCACCTCTTGCAAGAGATTGGACATCTTGCTCTTGGCGGCAAGGAGTGAGTTTTGTGCGTCCATCAGTTCGCCTTGCTTCTCTTGTATCTGGCGTGCCATATCATGCTGATAAACAGCATATTCTCTGGTATGGCGAGCACGTCGATACATCTGTGTCAGATTCTTTGCGCTGAGGATAAAAATGACGGTATTATCAATCTTGGGAAACTGACGCGAGAAACGAAGAGCTCGGATGTACTTCTGCTTTTTCTCTGTCAGCTGGGCATCCAAATCTGCTATCTCAGCCTTGAGTATATCCATCTCCTTTTCGACACTATCCATCTCAGATTCCATGCTCTTGATGTGTGCAAGACGATCGTCCAACTGCTGGTCGATATAATGAAGATAAGTCTGACCACTCTTTACCTCCTTACCTGTCTTGGCAAGATCCTGTTGCGACTTTTTGAGGTTCTTCTGCAAACGTGTCTTCTGTGCTTTAAGGTCTTTTACCTTCTTGCTATTCTGGGCACAGACATCCGTGCTGGTAAAAGATACCACCAACAAAGCGAAACATAAACAAAGCAAAAAGTTGAAATCCTTAAAACGCATCGATTATTTTCCCAAAAGGATTGATATAAGTTTGACAAGTTGATCTACAGAAAGTTGGGTATAGCGAGAAGTGTTCACTTCGGTACGAGTGTTCCATCCATCTTCCAACTTGAAATTGGAAAGTTTCAACCTGGCCTTGACAGAGGTCTGTCCGCGAGAAAAGGCAACATCATACTCCTCGGGCAATCGGCGACCATCGGCAAGCTGAGTAAACGTTATGTACTTCCAGTCAACACCCTTGACATTAAGTTTTTCGGCCTCACCCCAGAAGACATTCTGAAAGTCCTGGAATGTAATGTCGCTACCCATAAGAAGAGACAATTCCTGATAATTGAGTGCGATGTATTGGCGCGTAGTCCTGCTCACCACAAGCACTCTATCATGAGTAAACTCGACATTACCAACAGGAATTCCAAGAATGTATGTTGCATTAATCTGAATGACATCATCGCGCTTCATCCTGAGTGTACCACCCAAACTTACATTACCTGCACCATCGGCAGAAACAGCCATATTGGCGCGTGCGATAACACACTCGTATGGATTCCATGCGCTTTCCTTGACTTTCGACATCTTGCGAGAGGAAGAACACGATGCAAGGAGAACAACAAGCAACACACCTAATATATTATATATATACCTCATTTTGCCTTATAATATTTACCTTTCTTTGATTTCTTCTTCAATACCGAAGATACATCTTTGTCTCCGCGCTTCAGGGCTAGTCTCCATAAATATATGGCTCTCTCCTGCTCTCCATTCATCCATGCTATATCTCCGGCATGCTCAAGGATGACGCTACTGGTATACTCGTCTGTAAGCAGGAATTTCTCTGTACTTTCGCGTGGCACAACCTTGTCCATATATTGCTGAGCCTCTTCATACTTTTCCTGCATAAACAATATCCATGCATAGGTGTCAAGATAGGTCTTATTGTTTGGTTCAGCCTTTATGCTACGATAACTCATCTCCTCTGCCTTGTCCATATCCTGATTCTTGAGCGAAAGGAAGTAGGCATAGTTGTTGAGACAAAGCACATTGTCTCTATTGTAGACAAGGGCCGAATCGTATTCAAGGAAAGCCTCTTCGTGTCTGTCTAGCTTGTAGTACACATCGCCCTTGAGAGTAAACACCTCGGAAAGCAAAGCCAAGCGTGTATCTTCGGAGCGTTGGCGTAGACCTCGATCCAAGACTCCCAATGCCTCGACATAATCAGACCTCTCTATGAGCATCATACCCAGGAAATAAGAATAGAGCAACTCCTGAGGATAATAGTTGGCACCACGACGACAAATCTCCTCGAGCGAAGAGAAGTCCCTGTTGCCAGCATAGTATTGGAGCAACCACTGGGTGGCCATTTCGTTGTCTGGCTCGACAGATAGCACCCTTGTCATCAAACGTTGTATCTCTGTCTCTGGTCTTTCTCTATAATTAAGGAACGAAGCATACATCGTGAGCATCTCCACATCGGCAGAGTCCAAAGCCACAACCTTCTCAAAACGCTCTATTATACGCTCTGTATCTACTGAATCAGGCGACATGCGCTGGATCATCTGCTGAATGAGCACTATGCGCTTACCTGTGTCGGTATCGGGAGCATAAAGGATGGAATCGCGAGTGGCCTCGTACAAACTATCCATGCCCTGCATCAGATACAAATCCAGCAATGCCATTTGGAGGTCAACATTGGTAGGTTCTATGGCTTTTACCTCATTGTATATATCCATCGCCGTATCATAGTCGCCAATCTGCTGATAGCAATAACCCATTTCCACACGATAAGACATTTCTGCCGGATACTCGTCGCACAAACTCTGAAGTTCGCCAAAAGCCTTGACACTATCACCAAGTTGCATATAGAGCGAGAACTTCTGCATACTCAATTGGGCAATCTTACCCTCGAGCAGTTCCAGTCTGTCGTAAGTCTGTATGGCCTCCTCCAATCTGTCTCCCTTGGAATATAAGTTTGCCAGATGAGACAAGACATCCGAACGCTTGGTTTCAAGTTCACTGATACGTTCCAACAGAGGCAAGGCCTCCTCTTCGCACCCCTGACGTAAAAGTATGGCAGCCAGAGGCTCCATATAGTAGGTGTTCTTGGGATCCAGTTCTACGGCCTTATAAATATATTCCAACCCCAAACTGTCTCTTCTAAGATAAAGTTGTAAACGTCCCAATTGAAACAAGGCCTCGGGGGAACAAGAGTCTATCTCCAGACAATGGGTATACAAATCAGCAGCCTTGGACCATTGGCCCTGCATACTGCTTTTTGCTGCCTCTGTCAAAAAATAATCCAAACGTGACTGTGCCATTGCATAACGGCACATCATAAGCAACAATATGACAAAAAGCTTCCTCATTTTACTCCGCTATGTCCAAATCCGCCAGCACCTCTTTCTGTTTCGTCCAAGACATCGACAGATACAAATTGCACCTGCTCGTATCGGGCTATTACCATCTGTGCTATTCTCTCACCATCGTTGACAACAAACTCCTGCTGACCCAAGTTAATCAATATAACACCTATCTCGCCACGATAGTCTGCATCGATGGTACCTGGTGTGTTCAGGACGGTAATACCATGTTTCAAAGCCAATCCGCTTCGTGGTCTTACCTGTGCCTCAAAGCCCTCTGGCAAGGCCATGAACAAACCTGTTGGAATCAAAGCTCGTTGCATGGGTTGGAGGACAATGGGAGCCGTCAAGTTGGCCCTCAGGTCCATACCAGCACTACAAGATGTTGAGTATTGAGGAAGGGGATGATGCGATTTGTTTATAATCTTTACTGAATCCATAATCATTAAGAGGGTTAAAGTGTAGGTATAGACATACCATTTATCTTGCGGTACATATCCATAGCATAAACATCAGTCATTCCCGAGATATAGTCAAGCACCGCCAATATGCGCCCATAGAGGGTGGGAGCCTTTATTTCGTATTGTGTGGATACACGATTTATGAGCAACTGAGAAAACGCTCTGTCGGGATGAATAACAGCTTGTACCATCAGGTCAACCAAAGTTGTTATAACCTTGAAACCGGCTATTTCTATGTCCACAACATCCTTGCTATTGTATATTCGCTGATAGCTCACCTTTTCGCAAGCACGATATGCCTGTCGGGGTATCTCGTGAATATGACTTATCAGACTGCCCTCAAACTCTCCATTGAGAATCTTCTCTTCGTTCTCAACAAACACCCTCACACATTCTGTCTCCAAGGCATTGATAACACAAGAGCGAAGGTATACAATCTGTTCGTTTCTGTCATCCACAGTACTCATGCGCTGAACAATGCGCTCTTGTTGCTCTTGGGGGAAGTAGGCCAACAACAAACTCTTTGTCTCCTCTGTTGTGAGTATCTTCAGTTTATGAGCATCCTCGATATCCATGATTTCATAGCATATATCGTCTGCTGCTTCCACCAGATACACCAAGGGATAGCGAGCATATCTCAATGTTCCTTCTGGACTATCATATTGCGTGATGCCCAATTCCGCCGCTATGCGCTGATAAGATTCCACCTCTTCACGGAAGAAACCGAATTTTCGTTTTCCTACAGAAAGGTTGCTACTAAATGGATATTTCACTATGGAGGCCAGGGTGCTGTATGTCATCACGAAGCCACCAGGTCTGCGGCCTTTGAAATGATGTGTCAGCAATCGGAAAGCATTGGCATTGCCCTCGAAATTTATCAAGTCACACCATTGTTCCTCTGTGAGTCTATCGCCTGTTTCTTCGCAAAAATATTCCTTCAAGAAACGTCCATCACCCTCACTAAAATAGGTTCCGATAGCCTTTTCACCACTATGTCCAAACGGAGGATTGCCCAAATCATGAGCCAAACATGCTGCCGAAACGATACTACCAAGTTCGGTAATATGAGTATCGATTAATTCGGGATGTTTTTTCAACAACAGACGACTGACATCGTTGCCCAACGAACGTCCCACACTACTCACCTCCAAAGAATGTGTCAACCTGTTATGCACAAAAATACTCCCAGGCAAGGGGAAAACCTGAGTCTTGTTCTGCAAACGACGGAAAGGGGCTGAGAATATCAGTCTATCGTAATCTCTTTGGAACTCTGTTCTGTCGTCCTCGACATGTGGTTGCTGCTCCTGTCCAAGTCTTTTGTTGGACAATAATTGTACCCAATTCATCTAATACTGTTTTTATGCAGGAGCGTTGTCTTGATTGCCCTCGGTGAAAAACTTCTTGCCAGCACTCTGTGCCAACTTAAGCAATTCTGGATGTTCCGAAGCAAAGCTGTCGATATGACGCATGCGCTTCTGAGGCAATATCTCGTCTATAGTTATCAATATACCTGTTTCCTCTACATCGCCAAATCCCTCGTTGATGGCGGTACCAAAAAGCTTCATTGTAGGCGACAAACCCATATAGGCATTCACCAATGGAGGAATATTGACACCACGATCTCTTACCAGCTTGTTCAAGATACGATAGTCTTGTTTGAAGTCCTCTTCCACAAAGAGCTCTTCGAACTGTTTGGTATCATGTTCATACGGCATTGGTTTGTATGGGCGTATGAGACTCTCGTTATCTGGGAAATGCTTGTTGAGGAAATAGATGATCATGTCTCTGCCAAGACGATCAAAGGAGGGATACATGGTAAATTTTCCAAAGAGATAGCGCACATGGGATTCTATCACGGTTACTGCTCCCAGACCATCCCAAAGATTGTCTAGTGCAAACAATCCCTTGGTACCCATACGGCTACTTTGATATTCCAATGTCACGAAGGAACGCCCCAATTCTATGGTGTAAGGCGCATATTCCTTCATAAACTTCTCCGAGAAATTGAACATGTGACTGGAAGCCAACTGAGGTTGTCCATCCTCGCCAACTTTCCAGTTGCTTCCAAGAATATAGCGATAGCCACCCAGAATTTCTTCCTCCTCGGGGTCCCAAACGATAAGCTGCTTGTATGGATTCTCGCAAGTATCATACTCGTCAAGGTCCATGCTCTTACCGCTACCACCGCCTGCCGCTCTAAAAGCAATCTCGCGCAATCTACCAATTTCACGAAGGGTATTGGGCGAATCCTGCCAGGTGACAACATAGACATCATTGCCACTCTTGTTGGTACGACGCAACCAACGCTCTGGAGTCAACTCGGCCTTTATTAATTCTCGGGGTACCTTTGCTATTATCTCTTCCATCTTTCTTGCATATTGCAGATAGCTTGGCTATCGCATGTTAGATCTTGTTCTTTGGTTCTCTGTTTATTGAATACTAATCAACTTTTTGTTGATAAAATACCTGCCCTTTGGTAGACCATTAATCCAATTGGTGCCCTTGTTAAGACGCATAATCAAATAAAAGGCTCCAGTCTCGTTGTAAATAGGCAATATCTGTCTCTCGGGACTCTGCACACATACAGCACTGCCCACCAAGCGTAATTGTACGGGATATGCCGAAAGACTCATCTTGTTTCTTAGCACTTTATCACCGTCTTTTACCACTACCTTGGAAACACTATCTTGCATGCGATCAGCCTTCCGATTCAATGGTGCTGAGGCATACACACTTGATAATGCAACAAAACAAACCAATATACTAAAAATCCTTTTCATTTGTCCGATTCTCATCAATTATCTCCTTCTAATAGATGATTCATGGCATCGCAGGAGCGTACATTTGTTGAACAATCTTTTTTACACTAACCCTTTTGTGCGCAAGTACTATTAATATCATGCGCATAATTTCACGCACAAAAATAATCAAAAATTACTACTTCACAAAAAAGGAAAACAAATAAAACGCTCAAACACACGAAAAACGAAGAGAGTTGCCGCATCAAGTGCCGCAACTCTCTACTATCAGTTCCTTAAAACAATGCCAACAAGGGGTTATTCCGCCTCCTTAGCCTCGTCCTTCTTCTTTGCAAGATATTCGGGAAGAGCCATACCGGCCTGGTCGAAGAGGTCGTTCAGAGGAGGAACAGACTTCATGAGACCAGAAAGGAAATTAGCTGTTGATGTCTGGCCGTTGGCATTGCCTGCGCCACCATCCCAAACAGTAACCTTGTCGATATTGATACCCTTGATAGCATCAACCTGAGTCTTAACAAGTTCAGGCAACTTCTCGAGCAACAACAAGGTATAAGCCTTGGTAGCATCGCCACCAGCAGCCTTGATCATTCGGTCGTAACCCTCGGCCTGCTTTGTAAGAATCTCGTACAAGCCCTTAGCCTCAGCCTCCATCTTGGCGAAGATAGCATCAGCCTCACCCTTAGCATTAACACGCTTCTGCTCTGCCTCTGCCTCAGCGGCAATAACCAGACGGCGCTTCTCAATTTCCTGTGCCACGATGACGTTGGCGTTCTGACTTGCACGGTCACGATCGGCACGAGCATCCTCGGCCTTCTGCTCTGCAGCATAAGCCTCTTCCAGAGCCTGAGCCTGTGCTACCTTCTCGGCAGCTATAGCCTTGCGCTGAGCCTCGGCCTCGCGCTCACGACGGTTGGCATCAGAGTTGGCAATTGTAATCTTGGCTTCGTTCTCACCCTGTACGGCCTGTGCATTTGCCTCGGCGGTACGGATACGGGTTTCGCGGACAGCCTCAGCACGACCGATTTCACCCACCTTCTCCTGCTCGGCAACACGAACCTTGGCCTCGTTGATAGCCTTGGCG
>JAFYMW010000128.1 GCA_017548165.1 Bacteroidaceae bacterium | reverse complement strand
GTCAGACCAGATGTTTGCCGCCAGCTTCCTTCAGATTCCACCTCACGATGGACACCCTTGCCTTAGGCTATGCGATTCCCGCTATTAGGGCTCGCTCGGGACTTACACCCGTTAGCTAATGCTCATGCTGAGCGTACAACAGAACAACCACCGGAGAGAGTACCGATGGTTGTTACTGATTTTATTGATAAAGATAATTGCTGAACAAAGAGTTGTAGACCTGGAACTTCTGTTCAAATGACTTGTGATTTTCGGACTTCGAATCCTGAAGAATCTCTAGAGACAGGTTGAGTTGATATACATTATATAATATATCCTGCGCGCAAGACTTCTGTACCCTACTGTTGAGAGTTGCATACCAGTCGAGGTATTCACATGCATTGGTGGCAATGGCAATGGCAATGCTTTCTGCATACTTGCTCTCGCCAAGTACCAACCATACACGAGCCATATCCATACTGCCACTCATATAATTGTGAGGCACGGTGGTTGCAGGAATAACCTCCTCGGCATACTTCACTACATTGAAAGCCTTTTCTGCCTTGCCCTCGCGAAGAAGTTGCATTGCCAAAGATGCCATCAGGCGACGATGGGTGAAGCTCATACGCAAAACTGTTTCATCAAGATAGATGTTGGGATTGTCAAGACCACCAAAACGGAACTTGTTCATGATGTTGTCGTACATACGCTCGGTATCCATTGTCTGACCAGACTGCTTGGTGTTGAAAGGAGTAATACGATCTACAAGTCCTTCGCGCACGAAGTGGTTGCCCAGAGAACCATAATTGTCACTTCCCACGGTACATGCCACATACAGAGGACGTTCCCAATTGGTACGACAGAGCATCTCGTAAATCATCATCTCGCTCTTGTACACTGCACGCTTGCCCTTGAGACTGATATGCATAACATCGGGAATAGAGTCACCAGCAATCAACATACCACTACGACGAACTGCCTCCTTGTCGATGGTAATAACGACAGAGTCAGTGGGGAAGCACTGAAGATCCTCGTTATCATTCAGAATCCATCTATTAATGATATTGCTCAGTTCGTATGGATTCTCGCCCAAAAGTTCTTTCATCACCTCTGGATCATCCTTTAGAATCTCTATTGCACGCTCCAGTTCACCAGGACGCACAGAGATACCCTCGCGAGTTCCTGTAACATAGTCAATACGCTTCCAAGAGATAGGTACAGCGGGTGAGTCATAAGCAGGACGCTTCATCTGGTCGATATACCAGTCGGTTTGCAAATAAGAGAGGTTGCAAACACGTGCATCAGTGCGAATGCCTTCTGTTTCCTGACAATACCACAAGGGGAAGGTATCGTTGTCGCCATTTGTAAAGATTATGGGAGCCTTGCCCTCGTCCAGGCTCATCAGGTAGTTCTGACCGAAGTCACGACAAGTGTATCGACCACTACGATCGTGGTCGTCCCAGGTCTGTGAAGCCATCTGCACGGGAACCAGCAGACACAGTCCGCTCAGCACGGCACCATAAACCTCCTTCTTCTTGAATACATATTTATTAAGCAGGTCGCTGATAGCAGCAACACCCAAGCCAATCCAGATGGCGAAGGCGTAGAATGAACCGGCATAGGCATAGTCGCGCTCGCGAGGCTGGACAGGAGTCTGGTTAAGGTAAAGCACAATGGCCAGACCTGTCATGAAGAACAGGAAGAACACTACCCAGAACTGCTTCACACCCTCGTCCACCATACCGTTCTTGGTATTGATGCGCTTGTTCACCTGCCATACAAGGCCGAGGATACCGAGGATCAGAGGCAGACAATAGAACACGTTGCGTCCCTTGTTCTCGCGAAGTTCCGTGGGCAGTTTGCTCTGGTCGCCAAGGCGCATGTTGTCAAAGAAGGAAATACCCGTAATCCAGTTGCCATGCTCTAGTTCTCCATGACCCTGAATATCGTTCTGTCTACCTGCAAAGTTCCACATAAAGTAGCGCCAATACATGAAGTTAACCTGATAAGACCAGAAGAACTGAAGGTTCTCCAACGGATTAGGCACCTTGATGGTCTTGCGCTCACCTAGATGGTCTATGGTAATAGTCTTACCCTTGATACCACCCATCCATTCCTCGTAGTTCTTCTTGTGACGGTCGGAATGCATACGTGGGAAGAACATATTGTAAGCATACTGGTACTTGTTCTTGTATCCGATAACCTCGTAGCGGTCGGGCTCGTCCTGAGTCTTCTTCTCCACACGCTGGTACTGGGGAGCTCCCTTTGTGCTGACGGGACTCCAGTAGTTGCCCTGGACCTCCATCTTGACAGGAGCCGAATAGGGTTGTCCCCAAAGCAAGGGACTATCACCATACTGGTCGCGGCTGAGATAGCTACCCAGTGTGAAGACATCCTCGGGAGAGTTCTGATCCATTGGCGTGTTAGCCTCTGAACGGATAACGATGACGGCATAGGAAGAGTAACCTATCATTATCATCAGCAGAGAGAGCAGTGTGGTGTTCATTAATCGGGCAGAGATGGGGTACACTCCGTCCTTGACCAACATCAACAAGCCAAAAAGCATTGCCAATATTGCCACTCCGAGAACAATACTAATAGCTCCATGACCATAGAAGGGAATGCCCAACATTCCGATACCGGCAATGAAAGAAATATTCATGCGAATACGGCTCACCTGCTTGGTAGATTCCCAAATGGCCCATAGGACAACAAGAATAAGACAGAAAATGTAGATTACCAAACCTGTATTAAATGGTAAATTCAAACCATTGACAAAGGCCAGTTCGAACCATCCACCCACCTTAACAATACCTGGTACTATACCATAAAGCACCACAGCAACAAGGACAAAGCTAGCGCAAAGGGCGATGATACTACCCTTGACGGTAGGATTGCTATAGCGCTTGTAGTACCATACCAACACCAAAGCAGGCAGACAGAGCAGATTGAGCAGATGCACACCGATACTCAAACCTGTTAAATAGGCTATAAGGATGAGCCAACGATCGGCACCTGGTTTATCTGCATTCTCTTCCCACTTGAGCATTAGCCAAAATACCACGGCAGTAAAGAGACTGGAGTAGGCATATACCTCGCCCTCTACGGCAGAATACCAGAATGTGTCGGAAAAAGTATAGGCCAAAGCACCTGTCATAGCAGCAGCCTCGATGGTGATACATTGAGCCAAAGTCTTGACCTGACCATTCTCTCCCACCAGTTTGCGAGTGAGATGACTGATGCTCCAAAAGAGGAACATGATACAAGCTGCCGAAAACAGGGCACTCATCATGTTTACCATCATCGCCACCTTAGTTGGATCGTCGGTGAACTGTGAGAAAAGATTACCCGTAAGCATAAAGAACGGTGCACCTGGGGGATGTCCCACCTCGAGCTTGAATGCCGTGGTGATAAACTCGGGACAGTCCCAGAAGCTTGCCGTAGGCTCGATCGTGCTACAATACACGAAGGCCGCGATGGCAAAAGCCACCCACCCAAGAAGGGTGTCGATTAGTTTGAACTGTTTCATTATGTCTGTTTAGTTGTTAAAATAATATATCGAAATTATCAGAATTGCATAGCGCACTGCCTTTCCTATGGTGATGGATAGTAAGGTGAGATACGGATTGGCCCTCATATACCCCAAAGTAACACTGAGCACACTGCCCAAAATGGGCAAGAAGCACAAGGTACCTATCCATGAGCCACGACCATCAATCCATCGGCGAGTCTTATCAACCTTCTCGCGAGAGATGTGCAGATACTTCTCTATCCACTCCATGCGACCAAAAGTTCCTATCCAATAATTGAACATTGAACCTGCCACATTACCTATGGTGGCACAGAAAAATAGTGGCCAGGGCTGAAGGCCTGCCAGTTGAAGGGCAGCTACCACCGTCTCGCTACTGAAGGGAAAGACACTTCCTGCCAAAAAAGCTCCGATAGCCATTCCCAAATATCCGTAACTCTCCAAGAGTTGTATCAAAGTATCCATAGTCCTAAGTTTATAATGTACATAAGGAAAAGGATTATCAGTGTCAAGCAAAAGAACAAGTTGCTGATGATACTGCCTGTCAATGCAAAGAAATGTGCTATCATAGTACTGGCATTAAGCAAGAGAACTGGAGCCATAAGATGCCACTTGTCTGGAACACATATCACAATCAGCCAACTGGCGATAGTCTGCATTACATATATATATAAATACATCCTAGTGCGTATCTTGTCGTTGTAGTAATTACGCAAATAATGTATTATTCCTATCAGGGACAGCAGGCTTACAAGTAAGAAGTCAAGTGCTTCAACACTTGTAAAAGAAAACAAACCTCTATAACGGTCCACTGGAAAAAGAACCATATGCAATAGTGTGTCTATTCTACCACTAACAAAGGAATAATCGTCAGTAACGACACACCAGCCTATAGCAAAGCACAATGGAAGGGAAAGTCCGACAAGACCAGCCCAAAAACATCTCCAAGACAAACAACGCAGAAAAACCAACAAGTACCAATAATACAACGGAACCAGTATGCACAATTGGGGGACCGCCAGTATGGCCACGGCCAACAGGAAGAATGTGTGAAAAACACCCAACACAGGTTCATGCTCCTGATAAGTGGAGAACATCAAATGATAACTACCTGCCAATGCCAATGCAGCCATCCAACCGCTATGGTAAGAGTGCACGAATGCCATCATAGAAATGAGGACAACCCATACACTTGTTATCATTCTGGAACGGATACGCAACAAGGCATAAGTGTTTGCTGTTTCAAATACTATATATGTGATAGTAATGGCGAACAATAACGCCCAAAGTGCAGAGTTTTCATAGTCGAAACTCAAAGAGACGCTGTTCCAAAACCATACAAGAGTCCCCATTACCATACACAAGGGCAGGGTAAAGGAACTCTCGCTGATGTGGTTTTGAAAACGGTTATTGCGCATTTGCCTAACTTACAGGTCTTGACCGATATCTCTACGATAATATTTGCCCTCGAACTGTATCTTCTGAGCCTCCTGCATGCTCTTGGCTAGAGCCTCGGCCTTGGTGGCACCATAGGAACTTACTGCTATGACACGACCACCGCTGGTTACAACCTGACCATCCTTGGTATCAGTACCAGCATGGAAAACTATGCTGCCTTCAACATCGTTGATTCCAGTAATGGGGAAACCTTTTTCGTAAGAACCAGGATATCCTCCACTTACCATCATAACACATACGGCACTACGATCGTCAAACTCAATGGACTTCTGTCCCAAAGTCTGAGTGGCAACACCTTGGAGAAGATCAACCAGGTCGCTCTTGATACGAAGCATCACTGTCTCTGTCTCGGGATCGCCCATACGGACATTATACTCTATCACCTTGGGCTGACCTTCAACATTGATAAGACCAAAGAAGATGAAACCTTTATAGTCTATACCCTCTTGAGCAAGTCCCTCAACGGTGGGACGGATGATACGGTCTTCAACCTTCTGCATCCATTCCTTATCAGCAAAAGGCACGGGAGAAACACTACCCATACCACCTGTGTTCAGACCTGTATCGCCCTCGCCAATACGCTTGTAGTCCTTGGCCTCGGGAAGGATAACATAGTCCTTGCCATCTGTCAAAACGAATACCGAGCACTCGATACCACTCATAAACTCCTCAATAACCACACGGCTGGAAGCACCACCAAACATACCGCCTAGCATTTCTTCCAAATCCTTTTCGGCCTGCTCCAAAGTGTCAAGAATGAGCACACCCTTACCAGCACAAAGACCATCAGCCTTCAATACATAGGGAGCCTGCAAAGTACGCAGGAATGCCTTGCCCTCCTCGAGTGTCTCTCCAGTGAAGGTCTGATATGCCGCTGTAGGAATACCATGGCGCTGCATGAATCCTTTGGCAAAATCCTTACTACCCTCGAGTACAGCACCTTGCTTGGAAGGTCCAACCACGGGAATAGCAGACAACTCTGCATCATTCTTGAAATAGTCATAAATACCCTTAACTAGAGGATCCTCGGGACCTACCACCACCATTGTGATTCCGTTAGCCAAGACAAATGCCTTGATAGCATCAAAATCATCGGCCTTCATAGCCACATTCTCGCCAACGGTTGCTGTACCAGCATTACCTGGAGCGATAAAAAGTTTTTCTAACTTGGGGCTCTGAGCTATCTTCCAAGCCAAAGCATGTTCGCGGCCACCTGAGCCAAGCAAAAGTATTCTTTCCATGATTGTATTATTTCAAAAAGTCTTCAAAATATCTTGTTATTCTCTCGTGCAGATGAATAGCCTCGGTGCCATACATATTGTGCTGACCACCGGGATATAAGAAATAGTCGCATTGTGTGCCGGCATCTATACAAGCACGAATGAAACTGAGAGTGTGCTGAGGCACACAGACGGGATCGTTGTAACCAATAATCAACTGCAAGCGTCCCTTGAGGTTCCCTGCACGCAGGCGGAGATTACTACTCTTATAACCCTCGGGGTTGCTCTGAGGAGTGTCCATATAGCGCTCGCCATACATCACCTCATAATAGTTCCAATCGATAACTGGACCACCAGCTACACCCACCTTGAACACATCGGGATAGGTGAGCATCAAGTTGGTTGTCATGAAACCACCGAAGCTCCATCCATGTACACCGATACGATCCTTATCGACATAGGGCAATGATGTTAGATATTCCACACCCTTGTACTGATCCTTACACTCCTCGGTACCCAGTTTACGGAAGGTTGCCTGTTCGAAATCGCGACCGCGCCATTCACTTCCACGACCATCAAGGATAAAAGTAATGTATCCCTTCTGAGCCATGTAGGTTTCCCAACCACGGCTTGACCAATGCCAACTTGCATCTACCAAATGAGCATGAGGACCTCCATAGACATATACAACGGTAGGATATTTCTTTGTCTCATCAAAATCGGCAGGCAGTACCATACGATAATACAAGTCGGTCATACCATCGGCAGCCTTAATGCTACCGCTCTTGAAAGTAGGCACACTATAACCATTCTCCTTCCAGGGATCCTTGGCGGTAAACACATTCATGCCCTTACCTGTAGTGGTGGAGAGTTGGTTGATGCTACGAGGAACATCGGGAGCTGTATAGGCAGAAATCACCGAAGCACCATTCTTGCTGAGTTGTGCCTGATAGCAGACACCCTCCTCGGCACCCAATGGAGTACGCTTGCCGCCAGACACCTTCACACTATAAAGGCAAGACTTGCGAGGATCTGCCTCGTTACTACGGTATATAATTCTGCGTGCTATGGTATTGAAACCAACGAACTCCTGAACAACCCACTTACCACTGGTAATCTGCTTCAGAGCTGTTGTCTTCAAATCCAAAAGATACAAATGGTTGTAACCATCACGCTGACTCTGCATAACAGCCTTCTCTTCGTCCCAAGGCAAGAAGGTAAGAGGATGCATGGGTTCTACATACTTATCGTGCTTTTCCTCAAGAACAGTACGCATAACATTACCTGTAGCTACGTCATACTGAACCAAACGCATGTGGTTCTGATCACGATTCAACTCAAATACATAGATGCTCTTGCCATCAGGAGCCCATGAAATGTTGGTATGATAATCATCCTTCTCGCCTACGAGATGCAACCATACATTCTTCTGAGTCTCGGTATCAAACACACCCACCTTGACATAATGGCTCTTCTCGCCAGCCATGGGATAGTGGCATGAATATGTTTCGGCAATGCGCGAGCCGTCACCCACAGCACCCTTGGACTTGATGTCCACCTGGGGATAACTGGGCACCATGCTCTGATCCATGCGGTAGTATGCCAACATCTTACCATCGGGTGACCAGAAGGTACCACCACTGATGCCAAATTCATCTCTGTGAACGCTCTGACCATAGACAATGTTGTCACTACCATCAGTACTACCATCCTTGCTAATCTGCAGGGTATCCCCCTTCTCGGTATATACATACAAATTGCCACCAACAGTATAAGCCGTTTGACGAGTCTTGAGGTTGAAATCTCTCACTACTGCCTCTTGAGGCAAAGTGATGTCTGAAAGGATACGCTTAGCATGGAAATCAAACATGATGCGACGTTGGCCCTTGGTAAACATCACCACTGGTTCGTCGGGAAAAGGGAAAGAAAAGCTGTGTGCGCTAAACACCACCTTCTCCGAAAAACACTTGTTAACCTGCTCTACAGACAGAATCTCCTTACCAGTGTTGAGGTCGTATACAGCCTCGGGAGTTGTCTTCAAGGCTATGTTACCCCACCATGAGGTGTACACATTCTCGGGGCGCAACTTCCAATAGCTGTCGCCACCACCTATCAGCTCATCCAATCTGAACTGCTTCTGCTGTGCCGATGCAGACATTACACACATAACACAAAAGATTACTGACAACAAAGCCTTCATCGAAAGCCATTTTACACGATTAGTCTTCATTATCTCTACGAAATTTATTAAATGATTTGTTGTTTCCTTTATTAAAACCACCCTTCTTGAAGTCAGCGCCACGCTTGTCGGAACCGCCCTTCTTGAAATCTCCACCACGCTTGAAGTCACGCTTGTTCTCAGCATCTCGACGGCCACCGCCACGCTTAAAGTCGCGCTCTTCATCATTGCGACGACCAAACTTACCACCACGCTGCTCGCCATCCTTACGGCCGAATCGGCGTTCCTCACGGGCAAACTTGCCCTTGCCAAAATTGCGGTCGCCTAGCATATCACGCTCCTCGGGTTGCTCGCCCAAACGTGTTTTGAAGTCACGCTTTTGCTTGAAACGCTTTTGGTCGGACATCAAGCGACGCTCCAGAGCTGTCTTGATATCGCCACCATTAGCACGCATATCATTGAACTTACCATCAAAGATTTGGTACTTGCGAAGTTCACACTCGAGAGAACCATTGTACAAGGGGGTACGCAAAGAGGGTTTCAAACCGATGGCCTCAAAACACTCCTCTCTGTAGCTCAACACCCAAGCCTCGCCACCTACAAACTGATGTTTGAATCTCTCGCCTATCATCTTGTAGAGTCCCAAAAGGTCGGGAGCAGAGATACGCTCGCCATAAGGAGGGTTGGTGATAATGATACTCTTCTCCTTGGGTTGTGTGAAATCCTTGAAGTCTTGCAAGGTTATAGACACCTCCTTGCTCAAACCAGCAGCTCTAACGTTGCGTGTTGCAATCTCAACCGCCTGACGATTGTTGTCATAACCATAAATCTGGTGCTCAAACTCCTTCTCTCGGCTATCATCCTCATAGATGCGTTCGAACAGTTCACTATCAAAATCGGGCCACTTCTCGAAAGCATACTCCTTGCGGAATACACCAGGAGCAATACCGCGAGCTATCAGCGCAGCCTCCACAACAAAGGTACCACTACCACACATGGGATCTATCAGGTCGCACTCGCCACGCCAACCTGTCTGAAGTATGATACCAGCAGCCAGCACCTCGTTCAACGGAGCCTCAACAGCCTCCTGACGATAACCACGACGATGCAAACTCTCGCCAGAACTATCCAAAGCCAATGTACAATCGTACTCGGCAATGTGGATGTGCAACTGAATGTCGGGATTTACGATGCGGATATTAGGACGATCGCCTGTCTTCTCACGGAACTGATCCACGATGGCATCCTTCACCTTGTATGCCACAAACTTCGAATGCTTGAACTCGTTGCTGAACACCACGCTATCCACGGCAAATGTGGTATCATTGGTCAGATACTCTGTCCAGTCTATACTCCTCACCGCATCATAAACCTCGTCGGCTGTCTTGGCCTTGAAGTGCTTGATGGGTTTGAGCACACGAATGGCGGTTCGCAACTGGAAGTTGGCACGATACATAGTCTCCTTAGTACCGGTAAAGGACACCATGCGGCGTCCTATCTGAATGTTGTTGGCACCCAAATCAATAAGTTCGGTTGCCAGTACTGTTTCCAAACCCTGAAAGGTTTTGGCAATTAGTTCGAATTCCATTATTTGTTAGTTTATTATCTTCTAAAACTTATCATTCTAATTCTTCTGCATCAGTTTCTCACCAGGCTTTGTCCCCTCTGTAACCCAGAGATTACCTCCGATGATAGTCCCCTGCCCTATCGTTATACGCCCCAAAACAGTAGAGTTGCTATAGATAATCACATCGTCCTCTATTATGGGATGGCGGGGAATGCCTTTAATGGGATGACCATTCTCGTCAAGAGGAAAACTCTTTGCGCCCAATGTCACACCCTGATAAAGTTTCACATTGTTGCCTATGATACATGTTGCACCTATAACCACACCCGTACCATGGTCTATACTGAAATGATGCCCTATTGTGGCGGCTGGATGAATATCAATACCCGTCTCGGCATGAGCCTTCTCGGTAATAATACGCGGAACCAGTTTTACGCCCAACTTCAGCATCCTGTGCGCTATGCGATAATTAATCATTGCCTTTATGGCGGGATAGCAACAAATAATCTCGTCGAACGACTCTGCCGCAGGGTCACCATTGTACGTTGCCTCTACATCCATCTCCAACTGCTTGCGCAACTCTGGCAAATAGTCTATCATCTGTGCAGCCTGCTCTTTGTTCATAATACCGCACATCAAGGCATACAACAACTCCTCTGTCATCCCGTTACCATAAAACTTGGGATAAAGGATAGCACGAAAGCCGTTGATTATCTGTTCTACTTTATTGACCATTATCGTTATGTAAACCTTTCAGTTTCTTGTCATCAGTTTATTATACCTGCCCGCTCGCAGCGCGTGCGCGTGTAATTTTACAAATATAGCCCGCCGTTACCGACAGGCTATTAATTTGCGCTTCAGGATGGGCTTGAACCAACGACCCCATGATTAACAGTCATGTGCTCTAACCAACTGAGCTACTGAAGCAGTTTTGCAATTGAGTTTTCTTTGCGCTTCAGGATGGGCTTGAACCAACGACCCCATGATTAACAGTCATGTGCTCTAACCAACTGAGCTACTGAAGCAACTTTTTTGAGTTTTTTTCTCAATTGCGGTGCAAAGATAGAGGTTTTTTCGGAAATAAACAATATCTTTGCGTAAAAAAATAACGAAAAAGTATGAAAATAATCGGAATTGGCAATGCATTGGTGGATATCCTGTACAAATTGGACGACGAACACCTATTGAGCGAGATACACCTGAAGAGGGACGCAATGACTCTCATCAACGAACGCTGGGAGCACCAGATTGAGGAGCTCACACACGATATAGAAAAGAAGATTTCAAGCGGTGGAAGCATAGGCAACACCATGAAGGCTTTGGCGCGCTTGGGTCACGAACCTGGCTTTATCGGTCGCATCGGCGAGGATGCCTTGGGCAGTTTCTATGAGCAGAGTCTTATCGAGTCTGGTGTGCAACCCAGAATGATTCGCGGTAAAGAAATGACTGGTGTGGCACACACCTTCATCACACCTGGAGGCAATCGCACCTTCGGCACTTTGTTGGGTGCAGCATACTATTTAGGTCCTGACGACATCACCACAGATATCTTCGAAGGTTATGACCTGCTTCATATTGAGGGTTATCTGGTGCAAAACGAGGAACTTATCGAAAGCATATGCCAGAAAGCCAAGGAGGCTGGTCTCACCATCAGCTTGGACCTCTCCAGCTTTAATGTTGTGAGCAAGAAGCGCACCTACTTCCACCACCTCATCTATGACTATGTCGACATCGTCTTTGCCAATGAAGGCGAGGCACGCGCCTTCTCTGGAAGTTTCGATTCACAGGAACAGGCCAAGCACATAGCCAATCTGTGCGACATCGCCGTGGTGAAACTGGGCGAACAGGGTTCTGTTGCCACCAGAGATGAAGGCAAAGTATATCAGTGTCATGCCATTCATGTGGACAATGTTGTTGACACCACCGCAGCTGGCGACTACTTTGCCGCAGGTTTCTTGCATGCACTCTCCCAAGGTGGCCATCTGAAGGAATGTCTGCAGGCAGGCACCATCCTTGCCACCGAGGCCATACAGGTTGTGGGTAGCGAGTTGGGTGGCTCGGCATGGAACCGAATCAAGACTGCTCTCGATTGCAAATAATCCCGTACGTACAATCTATATTATATACACACACATTTTTTACTCTCGTTCCTCGATAGGACGCGAGGTATGTTGTTATGAAACACATCCGTCTTATTTTAGCTTTGTCCGCCCTGCTTCTTGCATCGACTATAGGTACACCTAGTCAGGCACAAGTAGTAGAGAACCATAGTTCCAAGGTGGCACGCAACCTCTCTATTTTCAATGAGATATACAAGATGCTCGACATCTATTATGTCGACACTCTGGCCGCCGACACCGTTATCCGTTGGGCCATCGATGGTATGCTCATGAGAGTAGACCCCTTTACCGGTTACTACCCTGCCGACGATGACGACTTGCGCCAGATGGCAACAGGAAAATATGCAGGTATAGGTAGCATCATACGCTTTCACAAGAAGCATGACCGTGTGGTCATCGACGAGCCCTACGAGAACACCCCAAGTAAGGATGCAGGTTTGAAAGCCGGTGACATCATCCTCACTATCGATGGCAAAGATGTCAAAGGACAATATCCTGCCACGGTCACCAATATGTTGCGTGGCGAACCTGGCACCACCTTTGAATTGTGCTTCCAACGCCCTGGCGAAGAAAAATCTCGCTCGGTGAAGATAACACGCCGCACCATTCAATTGCCAGCCATACCATATTATGGAATCCTCGACGAGGGGATAGGCTATATCAATCTGAATAGTTTCACCGCTGGTTGTGCTCGCGAGGTGCGCAATGCCTTGCAACAACTCATGTCGCAGGGTGCCAAAAGTCTTGTTCTCGACCTTCGCGAAAACCCTGGTGGTGCCATCAACGAGGCGGTAGATATCACCAACCTCTTCCTCCCCAAAGGTGTCAAGGTGGTATACACCAAAGGCAAGCAAACGGCCATGAACCACGAATATTTCACCACCACCGACCCCATTGCCCCTGACATGCCTCTCGTGGTATTGGTCAATGGCGCATCGGCCTCATCCTCAGAGATAGTTAGTGGAGCCTTGCAGGATATGGACAGGGCTGTCATTATAGGCAAACAAACTTATGGCAAGGGATTGGTGCAAGCCATTCGCGATGTGCCATATCGCGGAGAACTCAAAATCACCACCGGTCGATACTACATCCCCTCTGGTCGTTGCATTCAGGCACATGAATACAACCACGACGGAAGCACCAAGATTGTCCCCGACTCTCTTCGCAAAACTTTCTATACACAGGCAGGACGTGCGGTTAAAGATGGTGGTGGCATACAACCAGACAGCACCATTCTCAACGACACCCTCCCCACTATGGTTTACGACCTGGTGCAAAGCGATGCCTTCTTTGATTGGGCAACAGACTTTGCCGCCTCGCACCCCAGTATTGCCGAGCCAGGAAAATTCCAGGTTACCGATTCCATCTATTCCGATTTCTGTGCATACATAGAGAAGTCCGGACTCACCTACAACCGCCGCTCGGACGAGGCAATAAAAATCCTTCGTCGTGTGGCAGAAATGGAAGGCTACCTCCAGGATGCCGAGGCCGAGATGAAGGCTCTTGAGGCAAAGTTCGCTCCCGATGTCCGCAAAGACCTCGAACGTCTGCGCAAGCACATTGTGCCTTTTGTGGAAAACGAACTGATAATAAGATACTACCACCAGAAGGGTGTATTGCAACACACCATGCCTCAGGACAATGTTTATCGCGTGGCGGTGGAACTACTTAACAATAAGCAACTTTACAAGTCCATTCTTGAAAAGAAATAACCCCATCGCATACCCACTTCAAGTGGAGCATACCAATTCTACAACAACCCCTCAATACAGACAATCATGAGACGCAACATACGAAAATCCAACTTCTCCCTTATGTATGGTGTCATGGCAATGGCCATCATCGTTCTACTCATTGCAGGACTGTTCCTGTACCTTTCTTTCCCCACTACCCCACCACAACCATAAGGCATAGCCACTCATCATCCCCCTATACTGCCCATAGACCACACCCATCAGGCCAGGTCTATGGGCATCGTTTTTTTCCGTAGGGGTAAAAACACTGACACCATCAGACCACCCAAAAGACAATGTATCGTCAAGGCTCAGACAATGTATCGCCTAATTTTAGACAATGTATTGTTTAGGCTTTGACAATACGTCGTCCGAACAAAGACTATCCTACACTCCAAAAACACACGCAGATTCGGCATTAAGAGTTCATCAGTTTGAGAGGAGCAAAAAGGACATGTAGCTCAGATAGCTCAGTATTCAGTTTATTTTTCCGCATACATATCGTCGTGGGTGAAAAAATCAGGAAGATGTTATATCTCTATAACTAATGTCTTCGTAGTATCATAGTATGTATATTTATTATTAGAACTATATTAATATATTAAAAATAAGAATTTTATATCATCAAATCAGATAGAAACAAGAAGCAATAAACAACTACGCATAAAACATAGTAACAAAAAACAACTGAATACTGAGCTATCTGAGCTACCATCTCTCAACTCCGCGTGTTTAGTGAAGAGCGATGAGCGATTGTATTTCCAACCTGAATGTGAAAACTCTGTTGTGGAGATATTGAATAAAATAAAGTGATTGTTTATAATATTGCCGTGACAGATGTGCATGAAAGTTTTACTCTACCCGAAAGTTTCTATGGAAGATATGAGATAAGAATAATTCATGGCAATACTATATTTAATGGATATATTGAATTATAATACGTCAGTTCGGGATAATATTAGAACTGACGTATAGATAGGTATTACTACCTGTAGTTTATCGAATGCTTACCATAATTTTGTGTAAATGAAAAATACGAGATTCGTAATGAGTCTCGTATTCTCGTTTAATAATTCTGATTTAATCGTTTGAATAGGCAATAGCATTAGTTCAAATAAGTACTTAGTTGATCAAAAAGTATATTAAAATCTTTGAGGCGGTCTGCTCCAAGGAATACTGCTATCATATTCTTATTTGGGTTGACATATAGTACCTGACCATAGAGTCCAAATCCCCAGAAACCGCCATGATGTTGTACGGCATAGTATCCATTCTTGAGGTTCTTGTATATCATATAAGTACTCTTCTCTGGGTGGTTTGCATAATATTGTTCTAGCTCTTCTAGAGTGTTGAAGTATTTACGCTTTCCGTGCTCTTCATCTTCAACACCCCAATACCAAGAGTAGGAATAACGACCTTGTGATTTGCTTGCTATACCCGAAATGTGTGTGCTTAAACAACGTTGGATAAATGCTGAATCTACAATTTGTACTCCTTTGCAAACGCCATTTTCTAAGAATAGCTTACCAATTTTTGCCAAATCTCGAACATTTGTAGTTAGACCAGCAAAACTTTTAGCAGTATGGTGCTTTTTACTATCAAGTCCAATAAGTGCAGATTTCTCCATCCCTAATGGTTGCCATATCTTTTCCGATAAGTATTGTGCATAAGGTTTCCTAGCTGCCCTCTCGATAACAATGCCCAATATTGCAGTAGTGGCTGAATCATATGAATAGTTTTCTCCAGGAGTGTGTGCGAAGTCTAAGCTTTTTAGCACTTTAAGAGTATTGCTACCCATATATAGCTTTGCTATTTTGGAAAATGGATTCCAACTGTAATTTTCATTGAACTTAAGACCTGCTGTCATATCAAGCAAATGTTCAATCTTTAGTTGAGAGAACATTGGATCTGCGTCTTTTAGCTCAGGAATATAATCCGTTATAGGGTCGCTCAAACTTTTGATGTAACCATCTTTGAGTGCGACACCACATAGCAGGCTCGTGATAGTTTTTGTAACTGAAAAGATACATGATTGACTATCTTGATTCCAGCCACCACTATAATGCTCAAAAATGATAGTGTCGTTTTGAATAACAATCGCTGCAGAAGGCACATCAACATAGTCCATAGTCTCTCGAAGTGTTAAGTTAAGAAGAGTGTCGGCTTTGGAACGATAAATTTCAAATTTGAGAGTATCGACTAATGTTGTATACTGGTGTTTCTCTGGGAAATTGAAAGTACGCTCCCCTATGGTAACAGTATCTTGATCAAATATTATATAGTCATCAATTGATGCATTGCCATATTTGACACCTCGCATTACTGTACATGCTTGAAGACACAGTACTCCAATTATTACTAATATGTATCGTTTCATATATTTTCTTCTTACCTTCTGCAAAGGTATTGTAATTTTTCCAAAAACGTCTATCAATGACTTTAAAAGTAGGAATTACGTCAGTTCGGGATAGAGGCAGGTTTCCGTGGATGGAGGCCTGCCTTTGGTGGCTTGGGTGCAATTGCGCTGGAGAGGACAAACCAAACGGGTTCGCGTGGGGGGGCACCAAGGAATTTTCCAGTTTAGTGTAAAATAAGGGCAAAAACACGGGGAAATGTTTTGTGGTGAGGGGAAAAAAATGTAATTTTGCTTGCAGAAAACATATTTGAGGCATAACTAAAGACATAAAGACAATGAAAGCGTTAGTCAAGAAAGAAGCCCAGAAGGGTATTTGGCTGGAAGAAGTTCCCATGCCAGAAGTTGGTGTTAACGACGTACTTATCAAGATTAAGAAGACCGCTATCTGCGGTACCGACTTGCACATCTACAAGTGGGACGAGTGGAGCCAAAAGACCATCAAGACTCCCATGACCATCGGTCACGAATATGTGGGTGTGGTAGAACAGATTGGTCCTGGTGTACGCAATATCAAGGTAGGCGACCGCGTAACTGGTGAAGGACACATTGCTTGTGGTCATTGCCGTAACTGCCGCCGTGGTTTGCAGCACATTTGCGAGAACAGCATCGGTGTGGGTGTTAACCGCGATGGTGCTTTTGCAGAATACCTTTCTATTCCCGAGTGCAATGTAGTAAAGTTGGACGATCGTATCTCCGACGACATGGCCTCTATCATGGACCCCTTCGGTAATGCAACACATACAGCATTGTCATTCCCCCTCTTGGGCGAGGATGTACTCATCACTGGTGCAGGCCTCATCGGTACCATGGCCACCGCTATTGCTAAGTTTGCTGGTGCCAAGAACATCGTTGTAACTGATTTGAGCGACTATCGTTTGGATATTGCCAAGAAGATGGGTGCAACATGTACCGTAAACGCATCTAAAGGCGAGACAGTTGCTCAGGCTATGGAGAATTTGGGCATCCGTGGTTTCGACGTAGGTTTGGAGATGTCTGGTTCTCCCATTGCTTTCCGCGACATGGTGGCAAACATGTACAATGGTTCAAAGATTGCACAGTTGGGTATCCTTCCTCCCTCAACCACAGTTGACTGGAGCGAGATTATCTTCAAGGCCTTGACAATCAAGGGTATCTATGGTCGCGAAATGTGGGAAACCTGGTACAAGATGGAGCAGATGCTCATTTCTGGCCTCGACCTCAGCCCCGTTATCACTCACCGCTTCCCCATCGCTGATTTCCAGAAGGGCTTCGACATCATGGAGTCTGGTCAGTGTGGTAAGGTAATCCTTGAGTGGGATTAATATTTATAAAGCAGAAACGGCAAAATTACCGTTGCGGATATAAGTAAAGCGTGCTCCGAAAAAGGGCACGCTTTTTCTGTACTCACTTAATCGCAAATTTGACCATCAGGTGGAATTTGCTTCCATTCGGCATATAAAAATAGATTTTTCTGCACTCACTTAATCACAAATTTGGTATTTCGCTCGCTTAATCGTAATTTTGACCTATCGGTCGAAGATACTCTCGCTCGGAAAAGCAAAATTTAAATCAGATTTATTTTGCTTTTCGCTCGCTTAATCGTATCTTTGTCTCCAAAATAAATAAAATTAACAATGAGAGAATACGATTTTAGAAAGATTGAAGAGAAATGGCGCGCCCAATGGGTGGCCAACAAGACATATCATGTTGTAGAGGACGAGACAAAGAAGAAGTTCTATGTCCTGAACATGTTCCCCTACCCCAGCGGTGCAGGTTTGCATGTAGGTCATCCTCTGGGCTACATTGCAAGCGATATCTATGCGCGCTTCAAGCGTCAGCAGGGCTACAATGTGCTGAACCCTATGGGCTATGACTCATACGGTCTGCCTGCCGAGCAGTACGCTATCCAGACAGGTCAGCACCCCGAGAAGACCACCTTCCAGAATATCGACCGCTATCGTGAGCAGTTGGACAAGATAGGTTTCTGCTTCGATTGGGACCGTGAGGTGCGCACCTGTGCTCCTGGTTATTATCATTGGACACAATGGGCATTCCAGAAGATGTTCAACTCATACTTCGACAATACACTTGGCAAGGCTCAGCCCATTGACCAGCTCATTGCCAACTTTGAGGCAAAGGGTACTGAAGGTATCAATGCCGCTTGCTCCGAGGAACTCTGCTTCAGTGCCGAAGAGTGGAAGGCAATGAGCGAGCAGGAGAAGAGCCAGACGCTGATGAACTACCGTATTGCATTCCTTGGCGAGACAATGGTTAACTGGTGCCCCAAACTGGGTACCGTATTGGCCAACGATGAGGTTATCGATGGTGTGAGTGAGCGTGGCGGATACCCCGTGGAGCAGAAGAAGATGCGCCAATGGTGTCTGCGTGTCAGCGCTTATTCTCAGCGTCTTCTCGATGGTCTGGAGACCATACAGTGGAGCGATAGCATCAAGGAGACACAGAAGAACTGGATTGGCAGAAGCGAAGGTGCAGAGGTGCAAATAAAGGTGGCAGATAGCGACATAGAGTTCACCATCTTCACCACTCGTGCCGATACTATGTTTGGTGTAACCTTCTTCGTTCTGGCTCCCGAAAGCGAACTGGTAGCACAACTCACCTCTGCCGAGCAGAAAGAGGAGGTGGACAAATACCTGACCTATGTTAAGAGTCGCACCGAGCGCGAGCGTCAGATAGACCGCACCGTGACAGGTGTATTCTCTGGTTCATATGGCATCAACCCCATCACTGGTGAGAAGTGCCCCATCTACATTGCCGAGTATGTCCTCTCTGGCTATGGTACCGGTGCCATCATGGCAGTACCTGCCCACGACTCCCGCGACTATGCCTTTGCTCGTCATTTCAACCTGCCCATCATCCCATTGGTGGAGGGTGCCGACGTAAGCGAGGAGAGCTACGATGCCAAGGAAGGTATCGTGATGAACTCTCCCATGGAAGGCAAGTCTTCACTGAACGGCTTCAGCCTTAACGGACTGACCATCAAGGAGGCCATTGCTGCAACAAAGAAGTTCGTTAGCGAGAACGGTCTTGGTCGCGTTAAGGTGAACTATCGTCTTCGCGATGCCATCTTCTCTCGCCAGAGATATTGGGGTGAACCATTCCCCGTTTATTATAAGCAGGGCATCCCTTGTATGATTCCCGAGGAATGTCTGCCCGTAGAACTTCCCCAGGTGGAGAACTTCCTTCCCACTGAGAGTGGCGAACCTCCTCTGGGCAACGCACAACTTTGGGCCTGGGATGAGGCTAACCGAAAGATTGTGGATAAGGCACTCATCGACGAGAAGACCATCTTCCCCATAGAACTCTTCACCATGCCTGGCTTTGCCGGTTCAAGCGCATACTATCTTCGCTATATGGACCCCAACAATGGCGAGGCTCTTGTTGGCGAGAAGGCATCAGAGTACTGGCAGAGTGTAGACCTCTATGTTGGTGGTAGCGAGCATGCCACAGGTCACCTCATCTACTCTCGCTTCTGGAACAAGTTCCTCTTCGACCTCGGTGTTAGCAAGAAGGAAGAACCCTTCCAGAAACTCATCAACCAGGGTATGATTCAGGGTCGAAGCAACTTCGTTTATCGTATCAAGGACACTAACACCTTCGTAAGCCTGGGTCTGAAGGATCAGTACGATACCACCCCCATCCATGTGGATGTGAACATCGTGAAGAACGATGTGCTGGATGTGGAGGCCTTCAAGGCATGGCGCCCCGAATACGAGACCGCTGAGTTCATCCTTGAGGACGACAAGTATATCTGTGGCTGGGCCGTGGAGAAGATGTCAAAGAGCATGTTCAACGTGGTCAACCCCGACATGATAGTAGAGCGCTATGGTGCCGACACCCTTCGTCTTTACGAAATGTTCCTCGGTCCCGTGGAGCAAAGCAAGCCTTGGGATACCAACGGTATCGACGGATGTCACCGCTTCCTGAAGAAGTTGTGGCAACTCTTCTGGGATAAGGATGGCAACCTGCAGGTAGATGCCACCGAACCCACAGCCGACAACATGAAGTCTCTGCACAAGCTCATCAAGAAGGTGAGTGCCGACATAGAGGAATTCTCATACAACACCTCCATCTCTGCCTTCATGGTGGCAATAAACGAGCTGACAGCACAGAAGTGCCGTAGCCGTGAGGTGATGACACAGATTGTTGCCCTGCTGGCACCCTTTGCACCCCACATGGCAGAGGAGTTGTGGGAGGCACTCGGTCAGGAAGGAAGCGTATGTGATGCCCAGTGGCCCGCATTCGACGAGAAGTACCTCGTAGAGAGCAGCGTACAGTTGGGCGTACAGTTCAACGGTAAGGTTCGCTTTGCAATGCAGTTCCCCGCCGATGCCACACCCGAGCAGATGGTAGAGATGGCTCTTGCAGCCCCCGAGGCACAGAAGCACCTTGAGGGCAAGCAGATAGTGAAGACCATTGCCGTGCCCAAGCGCATCGTTAACATTGTGGTAAAGTAGTATATAAAACACACTTGTCTTATGAAGACAAAAATCGCTCTGGCCGAGCAACGTGAGAAATTGCAAGGCCGCCTACGCAAGTATCATGTCCTGGACTTCATCAAGGACATGATATTCATCAACCTTGGTATGGCCATCTACGACGTGGGATGGGCCTTGTTCCTCCTGCCCTACAAGATCACCACGGGCGGTGGTGCCGGTTTGTGCGCCATAGTACAATATGCAACAGGCTTTCCCATGCAGTACAGCCTGCTTATTGTAAATGCCGTATTGCTATTACTGGCATGGTGGCAGCTGGGCACCAAGTTCACAATGAAGACGCTTTACGCCGTGCTCTCGCTGACCTTCTATCTGGAGGTCGGGCAGGACATAGTTTCCAACGAGGCATACGGGCTTTGGCGTGTGCTGGGCGACAACCAGGAGGGCATGGCATGTATCCTTGGCGCCATACTCAACGGCATAGGCATAGGCATGGTGTTCATGAGCGGTGGCAGCACTGGCGGATGGGACATCATAGCATCCATAATCAACAAGTACAAGAATGTGAGCATAGGACGTGTGCTTCTCTATCTCGACCTATTTGTGATAGGCAGCTGCTACTTCCTGTTCCATAGTTGGCAGATGGTGGTCTTCGGTTATGTCACCCTGGTGATATACACCTTTGCCGTGGACACCATGATAAACTCCTCCAAGCAGGATATACAATTTACCATCTACACAAAGTGCCACGACATTTTGGTTGAATCCATTCGTAGTAAGACTGGTCACACGGCCACACTACTTTTTGCCGAGGGTGGTTTCACCCACGACCGACTGAAGGTTGTTGTGACCATAGTACACAAGAGCGAGCAAGTGGAGATGCTTCGATTGATACGCGACACCGACCCTGATGCCTTTGTAACCTTCCATCGTGTGGAAGGAGCCTTCGGCAAGGGATTCAATGTAATTAAGGCTTAAACAAAAAAGGATATGGAGAAAATCACATTTAAAGACATTGTTCCTTCTGGAAAGGACTTGTTTCTTATGGCATCGGGCTTGCTGATATTTGCCATCGGTTACTCATTCTTTATTCTGCCTTATGAGATGACCAGCGGAGGTGTGTCGGGTGTTGGTGCACTGATATTCTACGTAACCAAGTTCCCACCATCTTACACCTATTTTATAATAAACGTGGCTTTGCTCTTATCGGCATTGAAGATTCTGGGTATGAAGTACACCGTAAAGACGCTGCTTGCCACTGCCATGGTGTCGCTCTTCATCGACCTTGGCCAACGTCTGGTGCCTGTCGATGAGATGGGCAACATGTACAAGCTGGTGGGCGAACAGAAGTTCATGGCCTGTGTGCTGGGTGGTCTTACCGAAGGTATCGGTCTCGGTCTTGTCTTTCAGTCAGGTGGCAGTACCGGTGGTTCGGATATCGTTGCCTCCATCATCAACAAGTACAAGCCCATCAGTCTTGGTCGTGCTCTCCTGATGGTGGATATCTTCATCGTAGGCGCCAACTGGTTTGTTATCCGAGATATGGAGACTCTGGTAATGAGCTATTGCATGCTCTTTATAGCCATCAACATGATAGACTACGTCATCAATGGTGCACGTCAGAGCGTACAGTTCATCATTGTTTCAGAGAAGTACGAAGAGATTGCCACTCGCATAAACCACGACTTGGAGAGAGGTTGCACCGTGCTTGAAGGTCATGGTTGGTACAGCAAGCAGAAGCGCCCCGTACTGCTGGTTATGGCAAAGAAGTTTGAGCGTAAGGAAATCTTTGACCTCATCCACCGTGTAGACCCCAAGGCCTTCGTTTCCATGTCCAACGTTGAAGGCGTCTTCGGCGAAGGATTCGACCCTATAAAGAAGTGAAAACGGAAAGGGGAAAGCGGAAAACTAAAAGAGGTAAATAAGTTTTCCGTTTTCACCTTTTACTTTAGCCCCTTGACTTCAGCCCCTTCGGGCGTCGACCGTTGGTTCGGGCGTCGACCGTTGGTTCCGTTTTCACCTTTCCGTTTTCACCTTTCCGTTTACATCTTTCCGTTTTCACCTTTCCGTTTAAAACAATGGTATTCGCAACAAACAACGAGCATAAGCTCCGTGAGATACGCCAGATACTTGGCGATAAGATAGAGATTCAGTCATTGGCAGAGATTGGCTGTACCGAGGAGATTCCCGAAGATGCAGACACATTGGAAGGCAATGCCTTGCAAAAGGCACGCTATGTAGCAGAGAAATATGGCGTGGACTGCTTTGCCGATGATACAGGTTTGCATGTTGATGCACTGGATGGTGCACCTGGAGTATATACAGCACGCTTTGGCACAATGAACGGTTT
>JAFYMW010000127.1 GCA_017548165.1 Bacteroidaceae bacterium | reverse complement strand
CTATAATATCTCTTGCACCATATCTTCTTCATTATCATTCACTCACATAGACCACTATGTGAGTTCATTCAAATATTGAACCTATGGCACAATAGATGTCATATAACTAAAAGCTAATTTATAGAACCTACCTTTATTTATTGCCAAAGGGTGTCCACAGTCTACAGTCTACAGTCCGTTTTCGTTCTCCTTCATACTCCCCCTCCCCCACTCCTTGCTTTTAGAACAGATGACGAAAAGAAGGCTTCCCATTATCATCATAACGCTAATGAGCGATTTGGGTTTAACCTTTTTTTGCTTGCTATTATCTCATCTTTTGACAAAAAGTAGTAACTTTGCACGCGATTAGTTAAACATTAAGGTAAAAGATTTATGGCAAAGATTACAAAAGAGGCTGCCTTGGCGTACCATGCCGAGGGCAAGCCTGGCAAAATAGAGGTTGTTCCCACAAAACCTTATAGTACACAAACCGACCTTTCCCTGGCATACTCGCCAGGTGTGGCAGAGCCTTGTCTGGAGATTCAGAAGAATCCCGACGATGCCTACAAGTACACCAGCAAGGGCAACCTTGTGGCGGTGATAAGCAACGGTACCGCCGTTCTGGGCCTTGGCGATATAGGTGCAGTCAGCGGCAAACCCGTAATGGAGGGTAAGGGCCTGCTCTTCAAGATATATGGCGGTATTGACGTGTTCGACATTGAGGTGAACGAAAAGGACCCCGAGAAGTTCATCCAGGCAGTAAAGGCCATCGCCCCTACATTCGGTGGTATAAACCTCGAGGACATCAAGGCTCCTGAGTGCTTTGAGATAGAGCGTCGCCTGAAGGCAGAACTGGACATCCCCGTAATGCACGACGACCAGCACGGCACGGCCATCATCTCCAGTGCAGGTCTGCTCAATGCCCTGGAAGTGGCTGGAAAGAACATAGAGGACGTGCGCATAGTGGTAAACGGTGCCGGTGCCGCCGCTATTTCATGTACCAAACTTTATGTAGCACTTGGTGCTCGCAAGGAGAACATCCTCATGCTCGATAGCAAGGGTGTGATTACCGACGAGCGCGAGAAACTTACTCCCGAGAAGAAGGAGTTTGCCACATCCCGTCGCGATGTGCAAACACTGGAGGAGGCCATCAAGGGTGCAGACGTGTTCCTTGGACTCAGCAAGGGCGGTGTACTCTCGCAGGAGATGGTACGCTCCATGGCAGACATGCCCATTGTGTTCGCCCTGGCAAACCCCGAACCCGAGATTACCTACGAGCAGGCCATGGAGGCACGTCCCGATGTGCTAATGTCAACTGGCCGTTCCGACTATCCCAACCAGATAAACAACGTAATCGGTTTCCCCTACATCTTCCGTGGTGCCTTGGATACAGCAGCCACTGCTATCAACGAAGAGATGAAGTTGGCTGCCGTGCGTGCCATTGCCGCCCTGGCAAAGAAACCCGTTCCCGACGTGGTGAACGAGGTTTACAACGTGAACAATTTCACCTTCGGCAAGGACTATTTCATTCCCAAGCCCGTTGACCCCCGTCTCATCACCGAAGTGAGCATGGCCGTGGCAAAGGCAGCTATGGAGAGCGGTGTGGCGCGCAAGCAGATAACCGACTGGGATGCATACGCCGCACACCTGAAGAACATCATGGGACAGGAGAGCAAACTGACTCAGCAGCTCTATGAAACCGCCCGTCGCAATCCCCAGCGTGTGGTATTTGCCGAGGGTATTCACCCCACCATGCTCAAGGCTGCCGTAGAGGCTCGCAACGAGGGCATCTGTCATCCCATACTCCTTGGCAATGACGAGATGATAGCCAAGAAAGCGGCAGAACTGGAACTCTCTCTCGAGGGCATTGAAATCATCAACCTTCGTCACGACCGCGAAGCTCCACGCCGCGAGCGCTTTGCCCAGATTCTTGCCGAGAAGCGTGCCCGCCAGGGTTACACCTTCGAGGAGGCCAACGATAAGATGTTCGAGCGCAACTACTTCGGCATGATGATGGTAGAGACAGGAGAGGCAGACGCCTTCATCACCGGTGTCTACACCAAGTACAGCAACACCATCAAGGTGGCCAAGGAGGTTGTCGGCATCAAGCCCGGCTACGACCACTTCGCCACCATGCACATACTCAATTCCAAGAAGGGTACGTTCTTCATCGGCGACACCCTCATCAACCGTCATCCTGGCACCAACACACTTGTGGATGTGGCACGACTGATGGAAGGTGCCGTGCGCGTGTTCAACCACGAGCCTGTAATGGCCATGGCAAGCTACTCCAACTTCGGTTCCGACTCCGTGGGTTCGCCTGCCGAAGTGCACGAGGCCGTGCGCATACTCCAGGAAGAGGATCCCTCACGCATCATTGACGGTGAGATGCAGATAAACATAGCACTTGACCGCGAACTGCGCGACCGCAAGTATCCCTTCACCCGCTTGCGTGGAAAGGACGTGAACACATTGGTGTTCCCCAATCTGTCCAGTGCCAATGCAGCAAGCAAGCTCATACAGTACATGGCTGCAGATGTTGAGGTTATTGGTCCCCTTCAGATTGGTTTGAACAAGCCCATCCACTTTACCGACTTCGAAAGCAGCGTGCGCGACATCGTTACTATTACAGCAGTGGCAGCCATAGATGCCATCGTGAGCAAGCGCAAGTGCACAGAAAACTGTTTGATATAAGATTACATATCAACGTCTGTGCTTGCTTCAAACTAAAGCAATTAGATGACAGAGTATACAGAAAAATAAACGAAGAGGGTGAATCCATGTCACCCTCTTCATATTCTTATTATTACTTATATAGTTGATAACATCAGTCCATCCTAACACAGGACTGTATCAAACCTTCAAGGGTTTCTGTAAAGTCTATTCTACCATTTGAAGCCTCACGAATTTTAGCGATGGAAATAGAGATGTTGCGAGGTTGCTGAGCAAACCGTTCCATATCTGCTATTACAGATGCAGAGGCAACCTTATTGCTCTTCCATTGCTCAACAAAAGAATATGCAGTATCGAAGGTGTTATGTAAATTCTCTGCCCCATAGTTATACACACCGCCAGGCAAAGAGAATGTAAGTGGTAACTGTTCTACCACCTCGTCAATGTGTGTTATGCCTCGATGTTCGTGTATAGCAAAGGAAATTGTATTCGCCTCGGAAATAGCCTTACGGATGTTGGTAAAGAAATTGGGATGAGCAGGCATACCAGGACGAGGTATGTCGTACATCCATGTGGCTCTAAGCATAACGGCCTCGGGCATAAAGTCCAAGACTCGTTGTTCGGCCTCGAGTTTGTGTCTCCCATAATGATTCACAGGAGATACAGAAGTGTTCTCGTTGAGTAAACCTGTCTCTGTATTGCCATTATAAATCTGATCACTTGAAAAGAACACAAAACCTGCCCCAACATTTTTGGCAGACTGAGCCATTTGTATCGTTGACAAAGTATTGACAACATAACTTTCCTCGGGATGTGATTCGCAATAACCAGTATTGGATATGGCTGCCGTGTGCAAAACAACATCTGGCCTGTGCGTCTGCATATATCTTAGCACGGCATCAGCATCGGTAATATCAAGTTCCTTATGACCTGGGGCAAGCACTTCATAGCCCTGGCCATGCCATCGGTTCAGGAACCTGCTACCAACAAAACCGCTGCCTCCAGTAAGCAAAATCCTCTTCATACAAACATATTTTTAAAAGACAAATAAAAGTAAATATTGGAAAAACGCACGTATTATAACTATTTTTCGTATCTTTGCAGAGCGTTTGCCACCTTGGCTCAGTTGGTAGAGCAACGCATTCGTAATGCGTGGGTCGCGGGTTCGAGTCCCGCAGGTGGCTCTAAAGTGATTGTAGAAGGAGTTCTTTTTTCAAGAGGGCTCCTTTCTGTTTTCCATATAGTGCAAGACAAAGTTACAGAATTATTCCATATTGCAGAGTACTTCTGTATATTATTTATATGAGATGACGAAAAATATCATATATCAAGCTTTGGTAAAATTTATTTGCGGAGTTGTAATTATTGGGTTACTGGTGTTTCTTCCCGCTGGAAGTATCCATTATTGGCAAGGTTGGGTGTTGATGTGCACAATGTTTGTACCAATTGCCATTAGTGGAATGATAATGCTGTGGAGAAGCCCGGAGCTTTTGATTAAGCGATTAAGGTCAAAAGAGAAGGAAAAGGAACAGAAATTTGTCTTATGGCTATCAGGCATAATGTTTGTATGCATGTTTATCCTTACAGGTCTCAATCATCGTTTTGCATTATTACCCATCCCCGATAGCATAGTTTGGGGTGCCGTTGGTGTGTATCTGTTAGGTTATGCCCTTTATACCGAAGTGCTCAGAGAGAACATTTATCTCTCAAGAATCATTGAAGTAACGGAAGGACAGCAACTCATCAGCACAGGACTATACTCTATTGTACGCCATCCGATGTATTCATCCACCCTGCTTATGTTCTTGTCTATGCCGCTAATACTAGGTTCGCCACTCTCCTTCTTGGTAATGCTAGCATATCTCCCTATCATACACCTTAGGATTAAGAACGAAGAAAAAATACTTGAGAAAGGTCTTGCTGGCTATGTCGAATACAAGAGAGTGGTAAAATATAAAATTGTACCTTATCTGTGGTAAAACAAAAAAATGAGTGTGTGTCAATGCCATGAAAGGCGAGACACACACTCATAATATTTATCTGTGGGACTGGGATCCCATCCAGCATTTTATGTCTACTTGTTCAGTTGTTCCTCAACAAATTGTATCATCTCCTTACCACGAAGACCGCGGCGTACGATGTTTCCATCGGGAGAGAAAAGCATGATTTGAGGTATACCTGTAACGCCATAAAGTTTGGCAGCATCATCCTTATTGTTCTTGGGAATGAAAATCTGAGGATACTTAATACCTTCAATTTCCATAGCCGCCTTGAACTTGGCCTCCTCATCAAAAACATTAATACCCAATACAACCAACTTATCACCATGCTTCTCATGAAGTTCCATCAGATTGGGAATTTCTGCCTTACAAGGACCACACCACGAAGCCCAGAAATCTACAAGCACATACTTGCCTTTACCTACATAATCAGAGAACTTGCTCTCCTTGCCATCAACAGAAAGACCTGTGAAATCTGTAAATTTCTGTCCTTCCTTAGTAGCATCCAGCGCCTTCATAGAATTGTACACGGCCATTACGTTAGGCATATCCTTAGCATACTTAACCTCGTTCATCATAGAGTCCAAAAGTTGCAAATTGGGATATAGCACGCGAGCCGACACACCCAAGATATATGCACCAATGATATTGTCCTTGTTGTCGGTGATACCATTGCGGTAAATATCATACAAAGCAGCGTAGTCGTCTCTTGTTGCAGCATCTATAGTCTGAGGAGAGGCATTGGCATCGCGCATACTATCTTCCTTGTTCATCAGCGCCATACGAGCATCTGTCAACTGCTTGATGATAGCATACAACTTATCGTTCATGCCACCATTGTCACGTGCCATAGCAGGTATGCTGGTAAAATCGACATCTATCTCTGCACCATTCTTGATGAGCACAGGAGTTTTCATCCAACCAGAAGTGAGGTTACAAACAATCTGTGTATCCATCTGTCCCTTTATAGCAAAGTGTTTGTCTGCCACAACACAAGAATCCAAAACAGTACCATCCAATTTTCTCAGATATACAGTCTTACCTTCATAATCTTCACCAGCATAACCATTGATGGTATACTCCTTCGGTGTACATGCCATAAGCGCAGCAAAAGCCACAAAATACAAGATTCTTTTCATTTACTATTAAAATTAATTATGGTTTATCAATGCAAATTTAAGAACTAATTTCGAGATAACAAAATTATTCAACCTAAATTAAGCACCATCGACTTTAGCTGATCGCAAACCTACATTTCATTTACCTAATCGTGACATTGTGCCGTAGACGGAGATGCTGTCGCTCTAAAAGTTTCAAATAAATTTGATATTTTGCTTGCTTATTCGTACCTTTGCAAAGCAAAACCTTATATACCATGAAGCAATACGAGATTCGCACACATGTGAATGTGCTGAATTGGGAGGAAATGAGCGAAATGGAGCGCGAACTGATACAGAGGGCAAAGCAAGCCACAGAAAGCAGCTATTCCCCCTATAGCCACTTTCAAGTGGGTGCTGCATTGCGCTTGCAAAATGGTGAAATTATCGTTGGAAGCAATCAGGAGAATGCTGCTTACCCAGTGGGATGCTGTGCAGAAAGAACTGCTCTCTTTTGGTGCGGTGCAAACAGACCTGGTGCCAGGATAACACACATTGCCATTGCGGCACAGACACAGGGACACTTCACCGAAGACCCCATTGCGCCATGCGGCATGTGCAGACAGGCTCTGCTGGAGGTGGAGCACCATCAGAGAGGGAGCATCAAGGTGCTTCTATATGGCGAGGATGGCACGCATTGTGTGGATAGTGTGAAGGCACTGATGCCACTGACCTTCAATGCCGACTGTCTGGAGATAGAGAAAGACACAGAATAAACGAAGAAAATGATTACACTAAGCAATATAGCCGTTCAATTCGGCAAGAGAGTCCTTTACAAGGACGTGAACATGAAGTTCACAAGCGGAAACATCTACGGAGTAATCGGCGCAAATGGTGCCGGCAAGTCTACTCTGTTGAAGGCCATCAGTGGCGAGTTGGAACCAACAAAGGGTACAGTAGAACTGGGTCCCGGAGAGCGATTGTCTGTTCTATCGCAGGACCACTTCCAGTACGACCATGAAACAGTACTGAACACTGTGCTCATGGGACACACCACCATGTGGGAGGTGATGAAGGAGCGCGAGGCCCTGTACAGCAAGGCGGACTTTACAGATGAGGATGGTATCCGAGTAGCAGAACTGGAGGATAAGTTTGCAGAGATGGGTGGCTACACCGCCGAGAGCGATGCTGGCAGCCTGCTCTCAGGCCTGGGCATCAAGGAGGCTCTGCACCATCAGTTGATGGGCGAACTCTCAGGTAAGGAGAAGGTGCGCGTGATGCTGGCAAAGGCATTGTTTGGCAATCCCGACAATCTGTTGCTCGACGAGCCCACCAACGACCTTGACCTGGAAACTGTACAGTGGTTGGAGCAGTATCTGAGCGAATTTGAGCACACCGTATTGGTGGTGAGCCACGACCGTCACTTCCTGGATAGCGTCTGCACACACACTGTGGATATAGACTTTGGCAAGGTAACAATGTTTGCCGGTAACTATAGCTTCTGGTACGAGTCAAGCCAGTTGGCTTTGCGTCAGGCACAGAACCAGAAGGCCAAGGCCGAGGAGAAGAAGAAAGAGTTGGAGGAGTTTATCCGTCGATTCAGTGCCAATGTGGCAAAGTCAAAGCAGACAACAAGCCGCAAGAAGATGTTGGAGAAGCTCAATGTGGACGAAATTCGCCCCTCTACTCGCAAATACCCTGGTATCATCTTCCAGATGGAGCGCGAACCTGGCAACCAGATTCTGGAAGTCAAGGACCTCAAGGCCACTATGGACGATGGCACAGTATTGTTCGACAACGTAAGCTTCAACATAGAAAAGGGCGAGAAGGTGGTGTTCCTGAGTCACGACCCTCGTGCCATGACTGCCTTGTTTGAGATTATCAACGGCAACCGCGAGGCACAGGCTGGTACATATAACTGGGGCGTTACCATCACAACAGCATATCTGCCAGTGGACAATACCGACTTCTTCCAATCGGAACTGAACCTTGTTGACTGGCTCAGCCAGTTTGGCGAGGGCAACGAGGTGTACTTCAAGGGATTCCTTGGTCGCATGCTCTTCTCTGGCGAGGAGGTGCTGAAGAAGGTAAATGTGCTCTCGGGTGGTGAAAAGATGCGTTGTATGATAGCACGCATGCAGCTGAAGAATGCCAACTGTCTGATTCTGGACACTCCCACCAACCACTTGGACTTGGAGAGCATTCAGGCATTCAACAACAACCTGAAGCAGTACAAGGGCAATGTGCTCTTTGCCAGCCATGACCACGAGTTCATCCAGACCGTAGCAAATCGCATCATCGAGCTCACTCCCACTGGCACCATCGACAAACTGATGGACTATGATGACTACATCATGAACGACCAGATAAAGGAGTTGAAAGCCAAGATGTATGCACAGTAATACTGACATAGTAACACATTATATATAATATATACTGACCATATGACATAAAGCGTGCCAAAATGACAATGGCACGCTTTTTGCAGAATTTGGTTTGTAATATAATCACACACAATCATGGAAGAAGAAATGATAAACAACGAGGAGCAAATCAAGCAGGAAGCTACAGACAACACAGAAGAAACCAATCAGCAACAGACCGAGAATGGTGCCGAAAGTACTGAAAAGGCTGAAAAGGCTGAAACAACCATAGAAGTTGACCCACTTGAGGCTGCTCAGGCAGAAATTGCGGAACTGAAGAAGCAGATGCTCTATAAGATTGCAGAGTTTGACAACTATCGCAAACGTGTAATCAAAGAAAAGGCCGATTTGATTATGAACGGTGGAGAAAAGGTTCTGACAGCCATCTTGCCTGTGATGGACGACATGGAGCGCGCTTTGGAACAGATGCAGAAGGCCGAGAACGTACAGGCTGTAGTAGAAGGTGTGCAACTGATACAGAAGAAATTTATGGGCATATTGGAAAAGCAGGGGGTAAAACCTATTGAAACCAAGGATGCTGACTTTGATGTTGAATTGCACGAAGCCATAGCTCAGTTCCCCGCTCCATCGGAAGATTTGAAGAACAAGGTGGTGGATTGCACACTGAAGGGCTACAAGCTGAACGAGAAGGTTATACGCCATGCTCAGGTTGTTGTAGGTATCTAACTTTTGAATCCAACCAAATAGCAAAGACACACACTCACTTATGGCAGAAAAAAGAGATTACTATGAAGTGCTTGGTGTACAGAAAGGCGCTTCGGACGACGAGATAAAGAAGGCCTACAAGAAAATGGCCATCAAATATCACCCTGACCGCAATCCAGACAACAAGGAAGCCGAGGAGAAATTTAAAGAGGCTGCCGAAGCTTACGACGTGCTTCGCGACCCTGACAAACGTGCACGCTACGACCAGTTCGGTCATGCAGGAATGGATGGTGCCGGAGGTTTCGGAGGTCAAGGCTTCAACATGAACATGGACGATATTTTCAGCATGTTCGGCGACATATTCGGTGGTCGCATGGGTGGAGGTGGTCCATTTAGCGGCTTCGGTTTTAATGGAGGTGGCGGTCGCACAGCTCAGCGCCACCATGGCAGCGACCTACGCCTGAAGGTGAAACTGACTCTGGAAGAAGTTGCCAAGGGAGCAACAAAGAAGTTCAAGGTTAAGAAGGACGTAACATGTTCGCACTGTAATGGCACTGGTTCCAAGGATGGAAAAACAGAAACCTGTGGCACATGTCATGGCAGTGGCCACATCACACACACGGTCAACACCATGTTTGGCCGCATGCAACAGCAGAGTGTCTGCAGCACTTGTGGCGGCAAGGGTACTGTAATTAAGAATAAGTGTCCTCACTGCTCTGGTACAGGTGTTGTTACAGGAGAAGAGGTGGTGGAAGCACAGATTCCTGCAGGTATACAGGATGGTATGATTCTCACCATTCAGGGTAAAGGCAATGCTGGTCGCAACAATGGTTATGCTGGTGACATTCAAGTGTATGTCGAGGTGGAACCTCATAGCGAACTTAGCAGAAGAGACAACGACTTGGTCTACAACCTCCTTCTGGACCTGCCAACAGCAGTACTGGGCGGCTCTGTAGAGATACCCACAATTGATGGTAGAGTAAAGATTAAGATAGAACCTGGCACACAGCCTGGCAAGACAGTTCGCCTTCGTGGCAAGGGACTACCTGCACTTCAGGGATACGGCTATGGTTATGGCGATTTGATAGTGAACATATCTGTCTACATCCCCGAAACTTTGAACAAGGAAGAGCGTCATGCCTTTGAAAAGATGCAAGGCGGAGAGAACTTTACTCCCTCACAGACTACCAAGAGTTCCTTCTTCCAGAAGTTCAAGAATCTGTTTAGTTAATTTCATATATCACTTTAACTGACAGCACATTAATATGACATACGAAGAAGCTATAGAATACCTATTTACCTCAGCCCCGTTGTTTCAGAACATCGGGGCTGGCGCATACAAGGAGGGACTCTCCAACACGGAAGCCTTGGATGCACATCACAACCATCCCCATCGTAACTATCTAACAATACACGTTGCCGGCACCAACGGCAAAGGCAGCGTGAGTCACACATTAGCAGCCATACTTCAATGCGCTGGATATAGAGTGGGCCTTTATACCAGTCCACATCTTGTAGACTTCAGAGAGCGCATCAGAGTTAACGGAGAGATGATATCACAAGAAAGGGTTGTTAAATTTGTCGAGTCAGAAAGAGATTTCTTTGAACCTCTTCATCCTTCGTTTTTTGAACTTACAACCGCTTTAGCATTCAAATACTTTGAAGAAGAAAAGGTTGATATTGCCGTTATTGAGACTGGATTGGGAGGAAGGCTGGATTGCACCAACATCATCAACCCCATTCTTTCCATCATAACAAATATCAGTTTTGACCATACACAATTCCTCGGCAACACTCTCGAGGCCATCGCTAAAGAAAAGGCTGGCATCATCAAACCACAAATACCAGTGGTGATAGGAGAAACCAATGGAAATGCCGAAGTGAAACAAGTGTTTACAAACACAGCTGCTGAGAAACAGTCTATAATATGTTTCGCTGACGAGATTCAACACCAACCAAGAGAGACGCAGCTCAAAGGATTCTGTCAAGAAAAGAACAACGGCACAATACTATGCGCACTGAGTTTTCTAAAGAAAAAACTAAGCATCAGTGATGAAGCAATAGACAAGGGTTTTCTCAACGTGTGCGAACTTACTGGACTCATGGGCAGATGGCAAATACTGATCCAAAAACCTTTGACAATATGCGATACAGGTCACAACGTAGGAGGATGGGAGTATCTGAGTAGGCAACTGGAAAGCACTCCTGGTCACTTGCACATCGTCATCGGTATGGTTGGCGACAAGGATGTCAGGAAGGTGGTGGCAATGTTACCCAAAAGAGCCTGTTACTACTTCACACAAGCAAGCGTGGCACGAGCCATGCCCGTGGAACAGTTTGCTGAAATAGCCAAAGAAAACGGACTGAACGGGACCTCTTACAAAAGCGTAAAAGAAGCATACGACGCCGCTAAAGAAAAAGCTACCGAAAACGATACCATTTTCGTTGGCGGAAGCACCTTTATTGTTGCCGATATGCTCGAAAGCACTTTGTAGACACACGTTTTTTGACCATTTAAAGCATCGGGAACAACATTTTCACAGGAGAAGGATTTGTTATTTTAAGATATTTTTGTATATTTGCAACGAAAGTAAACTCTTTAAATACAAAATCCCATGGAAAATAAGTTAATCTCAGGCTTGAAGCGCGAAGACTTTCAGGCTATGGTACAAGGTAAGGAAACTGATTTGTACACTCTGACCAATGCTCAGGGCATGGAAGTAAGCATAACCAATTATGGTGGTTCTCTGGTATCCATCATGGTACCCGACAGAGAAGGTAAAATGGCAAATGTTATACAAGGTCATGATTGTATCCAAGATTGTTTGAGCAGTCCCGAACCTTTCCTTTCAACATTGGTGGGCAGATACGGCAATCGTATTTGCAGAGGCAAGTTCACAATGAACAATAAGGAATACAGCCTCTCTATCAACAATGGCCCCAACCATCTTCATGGTGGTCCCACAGGTTGTCATGCACGCGTTTGGGATGCAGAGCAGTTGAATGATCAGGAATTGGTTCTGCGCTATACTTTCGCATACTATGAAGAAGGTTTCCCCGGAGAGGTGCAGATGACCGTAAAGTATTCATTGACAAACGACAATGAGTTGGTTATCGACTATCGTGGCACCACCAACAAGAAGACCGTTGTGAATATGACAAGTCATGGTTTCTTCTCGTTGACAGGTATCGGTACCCCCACTCCATCACAACTGGACACCATCCTCACCATCAATGCAGACTTCTATGTACCCATTGATGAGAACAGCATCCCAACCGGTGAAATTCGTAAGGTTGAGGGCACACCATTTGATTTCCGCACACCGAAGCCCGTTGGTCAGGATATTGCTGCTGACGACGAGCAGATAAAGAACGGCACTGGCTACGACCACTGCTATGTATTGAACAAGCGTGAACCAGGCGAACTGACATTGGCTGCATCAATGGTAGAACCATCTACTGGCCGCACAATGGAATGCTGGACAACAGAACCTGGCGTTCAGTTCTATAGCGACAACTGGGCAGACGGTTACAAGGGTCAGCATGGCGCAACATTCGGCAAGCACTCAGGTCTTTGCTTTGAGGCACAGCACTTCCCCGACTCTCCCAACCGTGCTCACTTCCCCAGCACACAACTCAAGCCAGGCGAAGTATATGTCCAGAAGACCATATACAAGTTCGGTGTAGACAAATAAGCAAGTATGCAAGCTACTCTTTCTTCGACTAGGAGAGAGAGTAGCTTAAATTGATTATAATAACATCATTAATAACAAATTAAACAAACTTATTTAAACAAATGGCTCAAAAAACAAAACAATGGGGCGCGATTATAGTTATGATTGCGCTGTTTGCAATGATTGCCTTCGTGACCAACTTGTGTACACCAATGGCAACCATCATCAAGAACCAAGGTGAGATTTCTAACGTTCTTGCTCAGATTGGTAACTATGGTAACTTCTTTGCTTACCTCTTTATGGGTATTCCTGCAGGTATGCTTATTGCTAAGTATGGTTACAAGAAGACCGCTCTCATTGGTCTTGTTGTAGGTATTGTAGGTATCCTTATCCAGTGGTTGAGCGGCCAGTTCAATGCTCAGGAGAACCTCGGTCTCGTATTCAGCATCTACCTTATTGGTGCCTTCATCGCTGGTCTGTGTATGGCTATCCTCAACTGTGTTGTTAACCCCATGCTTAACCTTCTTGGTGGTGGTGGTAACTCTGGTAACCAGTTGATTCAGATTGGTGGTGTATTCAACTCTTCAGCTGCTGTAGCTTGCTACATTTTGATGGGTGCTCTCATCGCTGATGCATCAAAAGCTAAGATTGCCGACGCAACTCCTGCATTGATGATTGCTCTTGCTATCTTTGTAATTGCATTCATCGTTATTCTTTTCACAAAGATTGAAGAGCCCGAGCAGGCACCTGTTCGCGTAGACCTTATTAAGGGTGCTATGAGCCATCGTCACTTCGCTCTCGGTGCATTGGCTATCTTCTTGTACATGGGTATCGAGGTTGGTGTTCCCAACGCTGTTCAGCAAATGTTGACATCAGAGCCCTACTCTATCCCCGCTGGTACCGTAGGTATGATTGTTGCTGTATACTGGGCAATGATGCTTGTAGGTCGTTTGGTAGGTGCCACTATTGGTAGCATGGTAAGTGCTCGTGCAATGATTACTTCCGTTTCTATTGCAACATTGGTATTGGTTATCTTCGGTATGTATGCTCCCTCTGATGTTCTCGTAAACTTCCCTGGTGTTGACTGGGGTAAACTTGAACTTATCTGGCAGCCTGTACCCCTGGGTATCTTCTCATTCTTGCTTGTTGGTCTTTGCACATCTGTAATGTGGGGTGCTATCTTCAACATGGCAGTTGAGGGTCTTGGCAAGTACACTGCTATTGCTTCTGGTATCTTCATGACCATGGTATTTGGTTGTGCAGTAATGCAGTTCGTTCAGGCTAAGGTTGCAGACATGACTGACTACATGACCAGCTTCTGGGTAGTAGTATTCTGCGCAGCTTACCTCTTGTTCTATGCTCTTGTAGGTAGCCGCGTATCTAAGCGCTCTGAGTAATCTAAAGATAATGTGTGGCAGGCAACTACAAAGTTGCTTGCCCATAATTTAACTTCAAACAAACTAATAAACCTAAAATAAATTATGAGACTTACAATTGATGATGTAAGAAGTCGCTTTATCAAGCACTTCGATGGTACAACAGGTAGTGTATATGCTTCTCCCGGTCGTATTAACCTGATTGGTGAGCACACAGACTACAACAATGGTTTCGTATTCCCCGGCGCAGTACAGCAGGGTATGATTGCAGAAATCAAGCCTAATGGCACTCGCAACGTTAACGCATACTCTATCGACCTTAAGGACAAGGTTACTTTCAGCCTTGACGATCCCGAAGGTCCCAAGGCAACTTGGGCACGCTACATCTACGGTGTTTGCCGCGAGATGATGGCTTTGGGTGTACCCGTAGAGGGTTTCAACACCGCTTTTGCTGGTGATGTACCCTTGGGTGCTGGTATGAGTTCTTCTGCCGCTTTGGAGAGCACCTTCGCTTTCGCCCTCAACGATCTTTGGGGCGACAACAAGATTGAGAAGATGGAGTTGGCTCGCGTAGGTCAGCGCACAGAGCACAAGTACATCGGTTGCAACTGTGGTATCATGGACCAGTTCGCAAGCGTACATGGCAAGGCTGGTAGTTTGATGCGTCTTGACTGCCGCAGTGGTGAGTATGCTTACTTCCCCTGGAATCCCGAGGGTTACAAGTTGGTTTTGGTTAACAGCTGCGTAAAGCACGAGTTGGCTGGTAGCCCCTACAACGAGCGTCGTCTTTCTTGCGAGCGCGTAGCAGCCGTTATCAACAAGCACCACCCCGAGGTAGAGACATTGCGTGATGCAAATATGGCTCTTCTTGACGAGGTTAAGGCTGAGGTTAGCGAAGAGGATTACAAGAGAGCTCGCTACGTTATCGGTGAGGTTGACCGCGTATTGGCAGTGTGTGATGCATTGGAGCGTGGCGACTACGAAACCGTTGGTCAGAAGATGTACGAAACCCACTATGGCTTGAGCCAGGAGTACGAGGTATCTTGCGAAGAATTGGACTTCTTGAACGAGGTTGCTAAGGAAGCTGGTGTAACTGGTAGCCGCATCATGGGTGGTGGCTTCGGTGGCTGTACTATCAACTTGGTTGCTGACGAATTGTATGACAACTTTGTAAAGGTTGTTAAGGAGAAGTTCGCTGCTAAGTACGGCAAGGCTCCTATCGTTATTGACGTAGTTATTGGCGACGGTTCACGCAAACTCTGCTAATATAACTATTATTTATACTAGTTTTAGCCTCTTGCTTGAAAAAGCAAGGGGCTTTTTTATATGCTAAATTACACAAATACAATCCAAAATATATCATACAACTAGCAAATATAACATATTTTTACTAACTTTGCGCACAAACATGAACATAGATACCCCAATAACATCTATATCAAGACTGATGAGTACCACCATTCGTCACTACTGCCCTGCATCTATACACACAACACAATAAATAACAAAATTAATAATACAACAAACATTAATATTAATTATGTTGAAACCTATCTGTAGTTTTATCTTTCATAAACTAATGGGATGGAAAAGCTATGTCGATGTTCCGAATTTTGACAAATGTATTATCTGCGTAGCACCACACACCAGTAATCTTGACCTAATCTTAGGCAAACTTTTCTACACTGCAGTCGGACGCAGAGCTGGATTTGTAATGAAGAAAGAATGGTTTGTTGGGCCATTGGATTATATTTTCCGCAATTGGATGGGAGGAATACCTGTAAACAGAGGACAGGGCACTGCACTCATAACAGAACTTATCGACATAGCCAAGCAAAGTGACACATTCCGCCTCGCGCTCACCCCTGAAGGTACCAGAAAGGCAAACCCCAAGTGGCACTTGGGGTTTTATGTCATTGCATCCAATGCTAACCTTCCCATAGTACTCATGGGAATGGACTATAAGAAGAAGGAAGTGCACATGGAGAAATATATTATTCCATCTGGCGACCGCAAAGCTGATCTCCGTGAGATATACTCCTATTTCGAAGGGTATCAAGGCAAACATGCCGAAAACTTTATCATCCCCAAAATATAATGCAGTTATTTGCATTTTTATCATAGTAAACACATATTTTGGTGTAAAAATACAACCAAATGCATATCAAATACCACTCATTTCCCTACAATATTGCAGGGGGCGAAGAATAAAAGTGTATATTGTACCATAATTCCAAAATATAATCGTATATTTGCACAAAATAAAGGCTCTAAAAGACAGAAATGGCTCAAAACTATTATGCCCACGAACCCAAATACAATGTAGCTGTAGACTGCATCATCTTCGGTTTTGAAGAAGGTAAACTTCAAGTCCTATTCCAACATCGCAACATAGAACCCTTCAATGGAGAATTGACACCATTGGGAGGATTCGTACAACAAGACGAAACACTCGAAGACGCAGCATACAGAGTACTGACCGAACGAACTGGTATAGAGAAATTGTTTCTTGAACAATTGGAAGCATTTAGCGAAATCAACCGCGACCCAGGGGGGAGAGTTATAAGCGTTGCGTTCTATGCCCTTTTGAACAAAGCGGATTATGACAAGAGTCTCATGGACCAATTCAATTGCAAATGGCTCAATATTGACAATCTACCCACCCTCTATTTCGACCACATGAAAATGCTGAAAAAAGCAGTGGTTAGACTACAGGACAAGATTACATACACCCCAATTGCCATGAAGCTCCTTCCAGAAGCGTTTACTTTGGGGCAAATGCAAAGGTTATACGAAGCAATACTGAACGAGAGTTTGGACAAGCGCAATTTCCGCAAAAAAGTATGCGACATGCCCTACTTCATCAAGACTGACAAAATAGATAAAAGCGGTAGTCGACGCGGAGCTGCAATGTACACCTTTGATTACGACAAATATAACGAGCAGAAATTGTTCCATATGTAATTTCTGTTTTACATAGAGATATATTATCAAGGAAATTTAACAATATCACATAAGATTATGCATTCCATCGAAACTCTTAACAAGGCAGCAGACAACATCCGCATCCTATCTGCAGCAATGGTAGAGAAAGCAAAGAGCGGGCATCCTGGTGGTGCTATGGGTGGCGCAGATTTTATCTCTGTGCTCTATAGCGAGTATCTGAATTACGATCCAGAAAATCCCTTGTGGGAAGGTCGCGACCGTTTCTTCTTGGATCCTGGTCACATGTCTCCCATGCTCTATGCACAGCTCACAATGACTGGTCATTTCACCATCGACGAGCTCAAGCAATTGCGTCAATGGGGCTCCCCCACTCCCGGACATCCCGAACTCAACTATGCTCGTGGCATTGAAAATAGTTCTGGTCCCCTGGGACAGGGTCACACCTATGCAGTAGGTGCTGCTATTGCCGCCAAGTGTTTGTATGCACGTACTGGTAATACCACTTTCCAGAAGGAAACCATCTATGCCTACATCTCTGACGGTGGCATTCAAGAGGAGATTTCACAGGGTGCAGCCCGTATGGCAGGCACATTGGGACTGGACAATCTGGTAATGTTCTATGATGCCAACGACATTCAGTTGTCAACAGAGACTAGCGTGGTTACCAACGAGGACACCGCAGCCAAATACATTGCTCTCGGTTGGAATGTACTGAGCATCGATGGAAATAGCGTGGTGGAAATCCGCAAGGCACTGGATACAGCAAAGAACAGAAACGGCAAGCCCACCCTCATCATCGGTCATTGCGTTATGGGCAAGGGTGCCCTCAAGGCCGACAGTAGCAGCTACGAGCGCAATTGCGCCACACATGGTGCACCTTTGGGTGGAGATGCATATCGCAATACAATTAAAAACCTTGGCGGTGACCCCGACAATGCTTTCATCATCTGGGACGAAGTACAGGAAATCTTCAACGTTCGCCGTGAGGAACTGAAAGCCATTTGCGCAGAACGCCATGCTGAAGAAAAGGCTTGGGCTGAGGCTAATGCCGAGAAAGCACAACAACAGGCTGACTGGTTTGCTGGTCGTCTGCCCGAAATCCCCTGGGATAGCATCGAACAGAAGCAAGGCGAACCTACCCGTAATGCTTCAAGTGCATGCTTATCACTTCTGGCAAAGACCGTTCCCAATATGATTGTATCAAGTGCCGACCTTTGCAACTCTGACAAGACAGACGGTTTCATCAAGGGTGGTGCAAGCGTTATCTCACGCGATAACTTTGCCGGTGGTTTCCTCCAGGCTGGTGTTGCAGAGCTGACTATGGCTTGCGTATGTATAGGTATCACTCTCCATGGTGGTATGTTGGCAGCATGTGGCACATTCTTCGTATTCTCCGACTATATGAAGCCCGCTATCCGTATGGCTGCATTGATGGAATTGCCCGTTAAGTTCGTATGGAGCCACGATGCCTTCCGTGTAGGTGAGGATGGTCCTACCCACGAACCCGTAGAACAGGAAGCACAGATTCGCCTGATGGAAAAGATGAAGAACCATTCTGGTCGTAACTCAATGCTTGTTCTTCGTCCTGCCGATTGCAATGCAACAACAGTTTGCTGGGCAATGGCAATGGAGAATATGACCAGCCCCACGGCTCTCATCCTCTCTCGTCAGAACATCGATCCACTCCCAGAAGGTACACAATATGAACTCTGCCGCAAGGGTGCATATATCAGTGCTGAAAGTGACGCGAACCCCGACATCATCCTCGTGGGTAATGGTTCAGAGGTAAGCACACTCATTGCAGGTGCACGCTTGTTGCGCCAGGATGGATACAAGATCCGTGTCATCAGCGCTCCTTCAGAGGGTCTTTTCCGCAACCAGCCCGTTGAATATCAGCGCGAGCTCTTCCCCATCGGAAGCAAGGTATTCGGTTTAAGTGCCGGTTTGCCAGTCAACCTGGAAGGCTTCCTCGTAGGTGCTCATCCCAGCAGCAAGGTATTCGGCCTTGAAAGTTTTGGCTTCTCTGCTCCCTATAAGGTATTGGACGAGAAACTTGGCTATACAGCTGAGAATGTCTACAATCAGGCAAAGAGCATATTGCTTGCAGACTAACCATAATATATATAGACTATCGCAGTTATCCACACTGCGATAGTCTTTTTATTTAGTTGCACATAACAAAAATCACAAATATCCTCTATCTAAAAAACATTATTCACTATGGAAATCAAGATGATAGGTCTTGCATCAGACCACGCAGCATATCCCCTCAAGGAATTTGTAAAAAAATATCTCGACGAAAAAGGTATTGCCTACAAGGATTATGGTACCCATTCCGAAGAAAGTTGCAACTATGCCACCTTTGGACATCTCTTGGCAGAAGGCGTTGAAAGTGGCGAAGTATATCCTGGCATTGCCATGTGTGGCTCGGGAGAAGGTATCTCAATGACTCTCAACAAACACCAAGGTATCCGTGCAGGTCTGTGTTGGATGCCAGAGATAGCACATCTAACACGTCAGCACAACGATGCCAATGTTTTAGTAATGCCCGGCAGATTTATCGACGAAGATACAGCACGTCTCATTATGGACGAGTTCTTGCAGACACCCTTCGAAGGAGGCAGACACATCCAGCGCATTGCTGACATTCCAGTCAAATAACACTCAAAAAAAACTTACAAAAAAATAATGACACTAAAAAGGTACTTCACTTCAGTTATCGTCATACTTTTATCTACACTAGCATGGTCGCAAGGTAGCACCAACAGAGCATACTGGACATATATTGACCAGTACAAGGATATGGCTATGGAACAACAACAGAAGTACAAGATACCTGCAAGTATCACATTGGCACAAGGACTATTGGAAAGCGGTGCTGGACGAAGCCGTCTGGCCACCGTTGCCAACAACCATTTTGGCATCAAAGTGTCTAGCGGATGGACAGGTCCATATGTCTTGGCTGACGATGACCGACCAAAAGAAAAGTTCCGCAAATACAAAAACGCACGCGAAAGCTACGAAGACCACTCACTCTTCCTGCAAAAACCGCGCTACGAACGCCTCTTCACATACAAGATTACCGACTACAAATCTTGGGCAAAAGGTCTCAAAGCATGTGGCTATGCCACAAGTCCTACATATGCACAGAGTCTTATCAATATCATTGAGATGTACTCCCTGCATCAGTTCGACAAGCGTAAACCAAACACATACACCACAACAACTACCACTACCACAACTTCACCCAACGTTGATCCCAACCTTCAAAAACTTATAGGTAAAGTCATCAACGGCAAACTCGTCACTAGTCAGAATTTGGCCGAGTTTAATATATTCAACGCTCGAGGCGAAATAGGTCGCATATCCAAGTACTATCTCAATCGCCTGGCCAAGAACAAGATTAAGGAGTCCAAGATTCCCGAATTCTTCCGTAAACATGCCGTCTACAAAAACAACAGCAACTATTTCATCGTAGTTCAGGCTGGCGATGACCTCGCAACAATAGCACAAGCCACAGGTCTTTCCGTCTACGAACTCCTTGACTTCAACGACCTCGACCTCAGTTACCACCTCACCGTAGGAGATATTTTGTACCTAAGAAAAAAACGTACAAAGGCTGCGAGCGAATACAAACACCAGCCACACATCGTACAACCAGGACAGAGCATGTATGACATATCTCAGATGTACGGTATCAGGCTAAAGAATCTATACAAACTCAACGCCCTCAACCCACGCAAGTACAATATCAAAATTAACGACATGATTTGGCTTAGATAGCCTTCCTAAATCAACATAACCCTAGGCATTGCCCCATCCCACGGAGCAATGCCTTTGTTTTTGATGCATAGAATAATGGCAAAGAAGTCTTTAACTATATGCTGCAGGGCATTTATAATGTTCAATATTTTTGTAATATTTTGTATTAAAATAGGGAATAAAAATGACGATATTAAAGTATATACACTCAGTTTTGATGTATTTTGTAATTGTAATCATATATAACAAATATTAATAAGCTATTGAGTGGGCGTATATGGGCTTTTTTTTGTAACTTTACACACTGGAATAAAATAATACTAAAATATAAGATGCTTACACTAAAATTGATTACAGAACAGACCGAGCGTGTGATTGCCGGTTTGGAGAAAAAACATTTTGCCGGTGCTCGCGAGGCTATCGCTGAAGTGATGGAGATTGACAAGCAGCGCCGTGCCGCTCAGACACAGCTTGACAAGAATCTGGCTGATGCCAAGAAACTGGCTGCCGAGATT
>JAFYMW010000126.1 GCA_017548165.1 Bacteroidaceae bacterium | reverse complement strand
GCTGATAGAACTGAAGCGTACCAAACTCACCCCGGAGGCAGCAGGGCAATTGAACATGTACCTGAACTACTATGCCACTGAGGTTAACGACGAGGGGGACAACCCTCCCATCGGCATCATCCTCTGCACCGACAAGGACAGCCTGACGGCCGAATATGCCCTTGGCGGACTTTCCAATCAAATCTTTGCCTCGAAATACACCCTTTGCCTGCCTAACAAGGAGCAACTGATAGCAGAGGTGGAGCGAATGATAAGGTGTTCGGAAGAGAGAGGATGAATGGTATCGACAGAGAGGGGGATTAGAAAAAAAACAAACACTAACACACAAAATGGCAAAATATGAGGTAAAGGACGGTGTGGGGATCTCTACAAGCAACGCTGACTTTGTCATCGAAACCGGAGGCTATTGATGAATTAAATGCAAAAGTTTTATCGTTTTTGAGATAACACATAAATAGACCGAGTTTATGAAAAAGATAAATATACTTCTCCTGTTGGGAATGGTCTCCTTGTCTGTTTCTTGTTATGCCAATGAAACGGATAAGAAGAACCAGCGCGTGTGGTCCAATATGCCTGCATATACACAGGTGCTTGAGAATCAGAATGAACTGGGATTGACCTCGGATGTCTATGATGGCATTTGGGAGGGGGAAGTTGCACCTCTGCTTCCTCGTGTTGCAAATCCTTCTCCACAAATAAAATATTGGTTTGAGGGCGAGGGAAACAACTATCTCAACGAAGAGACTGACAGGCTGACTCGTGGGAAATATCCCAATCCTGTGCGTCTTTGGGAAAGCGAGCCTTACCCCATAGGTAATGGACGTATTGCGGCTTCCGTGTTTCACGGAAGTGGCAGGGACAGATATGCTCTGAATGAGGTGTCGTTCTGGTCGGGAGGACTGAATGCCGGTACCATCAACGAGAAGGGTGACAAAAGTTTCAATAGCGAACACGCTCCCGGGGCAACGGACGATCAGTTTGGAGGCTATCAGCCTGTGGGTGACTTGATTTTCGATTTCGGTGCTCCTGTTGCTGAAACGACTTTCCGTCGAGAGATACGTTTGGACGAGGGGTGTGTGGCGGCTCGTGGCCAGCACAAAGGAAACATCGTGGAGAGCAAGGCTTTCTGCAGCTATGCCGATCAGGTGATGGTATTGAACTATAAGGCAGAGTCGGCCTCGGGGTTGAGCGGCAAGATTCTTTTTGCTATCCAACGAGAGAGCGACCGCATTTCAGTGGATGGAAATACGATTCGTTTGGAGTGCCCCATAGCGAATGGCATGAAGTGTGTTGCACAAGCAACGGTAAGTCATCACGGGGGAACACTGGTAGCGGAAGAAAAGCATTTGTCGTTGGAAGGAGCCGAGGCATGTACCATTATCTTGGCTATCGAAACGAATTATGAAATGGACTTCCAAAAAGGTTTCCGTGGCGAATCTCCTGAAAGCAGGATTGCCCAACGAATGGAGAAGGTGAAAGAACTTTCGTTTGCAGAACTTCAGTCGCGTCATTTGGCCGATTATGGGAGATTGTACAAGCGTCAAGGTGTTTCATTGGGAGCATCAGAGCCTTGGCAGGAGGAGATGCCTACGTTCAAGCGTCTGGAAGCCTATCGCCAGCATCCCAATGACCCGGGATTGGAGGAAACGATATTCAACTTCGGACGCTATCTCATGATAAACACTTCCCGTCCGGGTGCTCTTCCTGCCGGTTTGCAGGGCATTTGGAATGGTATGATCACCGCTCCCTGGGGAAACGACTATCATAGCAACATCAACTTCCAGATGGTTTATTGGCTTCCCGAGACGGGCAATCTCAGCGAATGCCATCTGGCAATGCTGGATTATCTGGATGCGATGCGTGAGCCTTTCCGACAGAACACAAGGGAATACCTGGAAGCCATTGGCGAAGATGCCGAGAAGGTGAAGGATGGTTGGGTGGTTTACACTTCGCACAATCCATTCGGTGCTGGAGGATGGCAGGTCAATCTTCCTGGGGCGGCATGGTATGGTCTGCACTTGTGGGAACATTTTGCCTTTACCAATGATACGGCCTATTTGCGTCGTCAGGCCTACCCTATCATGAAGGAACTGTGCCATTACTGGGAAGCGCATCTGAAGGCATTGGGCAAGGGTGGAGCCGGGTTTGAATCGAACTATCAGCCGGTGGATGTGACCCGATACCCAGAGTTGGCACACATCGAAGAAGGCACGTTGGTGGTTCCCAACGGTTGGTCTCCGGAGCACGGTCCCCGTGGTGAGGATGGAGTGGCGCACGACCAACAGATTGTAAGCGAATTGTTCGACAATACCATCCAAGCATCGGAAATCCTGAATGTTGACAAGGAATGGAGTGCACGCCTGAAAGATATCCGCCAACGGATGCTTCCTTCGCAAATTGGGCAGAAAGGAAATCTGATGGAATGGATGATAGACCGCGAACCAGAGACCGACCATCGCCATACATCGCATCTGTTTGCCGTTTTCCCGGGTAAGGGAATCAGTTTGAAGCGCACACCGGAGTTGGCCGAGGCAGCACGGAAATCCTTGTCATTCAGAAAGACTACTGGAGACAGCCGACGCTCGTGGGCATGGACCTGGAGAAGCCTTTTGTGGGCACGTCTTCACGAAGGGGAGTTGGCGCACGACATGATTGAAGGACTGATAACGCACAATATGCTCGACAATCTCTTTGCCAGTCATCGCATACCCTTACAGATTGATGGCAACTATGGTATAACGGCTGCTATGCTCGAAATGCTGGTTCAGTCGCACGAAGGTGTCATCGAACTTCTTCCGGCTCCCACTGATGCCTGGAAGGAAGGCTCGGCACACGGATTGAAGGCTCGTGGAAACGTGGAAATAGATATGCGTTGGAAGAACGGAAAAGTAACCAAATGGAAGCTTCGTTCTCCATATCGCCAACGTGTGAAAGTTTTGGTGAATGGCAAAACGCATGAAGTCAAGTTGTAATTAGGCCGATGATATCTTGAATATACTATCTTTGTGACATCGAGAGATGGGACAAGCATAGCATACGAAGTCTATTAACCTATAGAGTGAAGCACAACAATAAGACCGCCACACCTGGAAAAGAGAACTCCAAGTGTGGCGGATAGTTTTTTATTAAACATTTACACTATGGCACTTCGCAGAGATTATTTCTCTGTCTTAACAACAGTGGCCTTGCGAGTGTCTACCTTCCAGGTGCCCAGAGGGGTGATGAGGGTGAAGGTGTGGGAGTTGTGCTGCTTGACAGAGACAGTCATACCAAGCACTTCGTAGGTATTCTTGGCAGTACGCTTGACCTCGAAGGTCTTGATGGGAGTGGTGACAATAAAGTCGCCATCCTTCTCTCTGGTGACTCCATAGGATGTGCCAACGGGGTCTTGCTTAAGGATGCCAAACCATTTGTCGAAATCGGTAGCAGCACTGACATTGAGGCTTACACAAGCGAGAAGGGCAACGAAAATCTTTTTCATAACTTTGTTCATTTTTATAGGGTTAAACTTAGTGATATCTTGCTATGTCGAATTTGGTGTCTGTTCCGTTTCGACATTGCAAAGATATGGAGGTTTTGCCCGATGACAAAGCAAAAAAGTGTGCGTTGTATGAAATGCCCGGTTTTGTGTATGAACTGAAAAAAGTGTGCGCGAGGAGACTGTTTTTAATGCCCCTCGGCTTGTGGATCGGGGATGGTGATTTCGCCAGCGATATTGGTGTGCAGTTGCTGGAGTATCTCTGCCTTGGTAAGGTTTTGTCCCAGAAGATACATGAGTTTGGTGACGGTGCCCTCGAGGGTGCCATCATAACCATTGACAACACCAGCCTGAAGCAATTGCAGGCCTGTGGCATATCGGCGCATCTCGACAGAACCTTGTGAGCACTGGGTGATGTTGACGATGATGACACCACGCTGGTCGAGCTGGCGCAATTTTTCGAAGAGCCATGGTTTCTGTGGTGCATTGCCCGAACCATAAGTCTTGATGACAAGAGCGCGGAGGTTGGGCATCTGCATGACAGCATCGACATATTCCTTCTGCATACCAGGGAAGAGTGTGAGGATGAAGATGCTGGTGTCCAAACTATAGCATGGACGGAAAGGGGCATCGGGAGCAGGACGACGGATGAGCATGGTGTCGTACTTGATGCGGATACCTGCATCGGCAAGGGAGGGGAAGTTGAACGAGCGGAAGGCATTGAAGCCCTCGGCATTGATCTTGGTGGTACGATTGCCACGCATCAAACGATTTTCAAAGAAGATGCACACCTCGGGCACCATAGGCAAACCCTCGGCATTGCGGGCTGCGGCGATTTCGATGGAGGTGAGAAGGTTCTCCTTGCCGTCGGTACGGAGTTTACCAATGGGCAATTGTGCACCAGTGATGATGACAGGCTTGCCAAGATTCTCGAGCATAAAACTGAGAGCCGAGGCGGTATAGGCCATGGTGTCGGTGCCATGCAGAACGACAAAGCCATCATAGAGATGATAGTTGTCGGAGATGACCTGTGCCATCTTGACCCAATGCTTGGGTTCCATGTCGCTGGAATCGATGGGGGGAGAGAAGGTATAGGATTCGATGCGATAATCGAAACGCTTGAGTTCGGGAACATAGTGGCGGAAGTGCTCGAAGTCGAAATTGAGCAGTGCGCCTGTTTCGGGGTCCTCGATCATACCGATAGTACCACCTGTGTAGATTATAAGTATGGATGGTTGTTGGATGGTATTACTCATATATAATAATTATGATATACGAAGTTTGTGCTTATCTCAGGGTACAAAAACTATGTGAGCTGGGATGTCGCCAGTACGTTCCTTCCATTTAAGTTGTCCTTGAGACGAATAGCATCGCAGTATGCCTGGATTGATATAGCCATTGGCATCGGTGATGAAAATATCTCCACTATAGGGGTGAACCGCCAGACCATAGGCATCGCGTATGTCAGTGTCGGTGCCATCTGTGATGAAGTTGGTGGTGAGTACCTGAGCCGTGGTGACATCTACGATGGCAAGGTTGCGCGTGGCGAGGTTGGTGGTATAGGAAAAATCGTTGCCAAGGACATAGAGCGAATCGCCCTTGAGGGCCCAATTGGAAACAACTATATTATTGGAGTTGGAGGCCGAGATATGGGTAATGGAAGGAGTGCTTTCTAAATTGGTGATGCGATAGAGAGCACTGGGCTTGTCGTAATAATCGCTTCTGGAGGATACCCACAGATTGCCATATCTATCAGACAAGACACGATGCAGATTGATATCAACGGCAATGCGACCAGTCTCGGTAAAGGATGGGATATCGATAACAGAAAGAGTGTTTTCGTAATTGGGGACAAGATATCCACCACTATTAGCCACATAGAGTTTGTTGCCAAGCACAGCAATGCCATCGGGCTGGCATCCAACGACACAGGTGTCGACCTTTTCGAGTGTGAGGGTGTCTATCTTGACAACAATACCGCGCTGGATGTGTGTGGCATCGTCTTGAACAGGACCTGCATAGCTGGTAACATAGGCATAGCCTTGATGAAAGGCAATGTAGCGTGGATTGGCAAGGTCGACCTGTCCGATACGTTGGGCTTTGGAGGCTTGCATCACCTCTATCTTGTTGCTTCCGTTTATCACCGCCCACAGACGCGAGCCATAGAGTTGGAGATCGTTGCCCACATCGCCAAGTTCCATGACAACATGGGGGTTGGATTGGGTATAGATGTTGAGATGGTATTGGGCTGTGGCATAGTCGTAATAGTCGAGCGAGGACTTGTTGCTACCCCAATTGCCTTCGTTGAGGAGATAGAATCCACGAATGTCGGCACTGGTGGTGGGCTGCCCTACCCCTCCGCCTTCTGGATCGGGTTGGATGTCCATTTCGTGCCGGCAGGATGCGAGCATAAGCAGGCATAGTGCCGAGCAGGTGATTTTATTTAGAATATTCATAATAATATAAGGTGTAGTTTTATTCATACTCATCAACAAGTACATGTGTGTGTCTGTATCTGTGTGGTGGTGCGTCTGGCTTAGAGCTCAACCTTCAGCGTCGCTTTCCAGTTGCGGCCTGGCATGGGATAGTTTTGAATCACTTCGTATTGCTGATTGAAGAGGTTGTTGCACTCGAGTCCGAAGACGAGGGCCAGATCCTTGCATTGTAAACGATAGGATGCAGAGAGGTCGTGGGTGTACCATGGGTGCTCGTAATTCTGGGGTATGTTGGCACTGGAATGATATCGTTCGCCTACATATATAAAAGAATAGTTGAGCGAAAGCTGGCGCCATGACAGAGTGCCTGCCACGCTACCGCTATGCCAGGGCACATAGGCTATCTGTCCGCCATAGGTTCCATAAAGGGGTTCGTTGTCCTTGGGGTCGGTTCGGTCGGTAGCAGATTGATAGGTATAGTTGAGACAAAGAAGGAATTGCCAATCTCGCTTCCATCGCAAGACCGTTTCTGCCGTGGCCTCCATACCCAGAATGTGCACCTTGCCCAGGTTCATCATCATCCATCGGTATTGTCCCGAGCCCTTGGGGATGGCAACAATCTTATTGTCCACGAGGTTGAAATATCCGTTGGCCTTTATCTCCACATGTTGGAAAATGCCTCGATACCAATCGTGTGAATAGATGAAGCCGAGGTCGAACTGACGAGTGGTTTCGGGATTGAGCTGTGAGTTGCCCACCTCGGTATAGTAGAGGTCGTTGAATGTGGGCAATCGGAAGATACTCTTGTAGAAGGCGCGCAGGGAGAGGTCGTCGGAGTGTGGCAAGGGTTTATAGGAGAGATACAATGCCGGTGTCCAACGATTAAGGTAATTGCAGGTCTTTTGCATAGCGGTGCCTAATGTGGCTCTATCCCATACATTGGTGCCAAGGAGCGATGCCATGGCACGGAAGCGGCGGTATTCGTATTGCGAAGCAAGGGCAAGCAAGAGGGTGTGTCTGTGTGGATAGGCAAACTGAGGTAAAGAGGCAGAGAGCGTGTTGTACTGATAGTCGGCAGAAAGATTGGCCTGCCATCCAGGAAGTATCTCTACATGATGTGCCGTGCTAAGGTATAGTTCCTGCTGAAGGAAACGGTCGTCCTGATACCTGGATGTGGTGTCGGGATTGAGATAGCGCAGATGGTCGTTGGCATATTTGGCATTGACCTGGAACTTATATCTGTTCGACACGTGCTTGGTCCACTGACCTTGAAGAAAGAAATTCCTGTCCCATTGACGCTGAGCGTGCTTCCATACATTATTGACTATGGCACCAGGGATACCTCGTTCGGAATCATAATAATAGGCCTTGGCATTCCATGTGCCATCGTGTGTGTTGCCAAAAACAGATGCTTCGAGACGAAGAGCATGTATGTCGCCATTCTGTCGCACGGCGGTTGTGTCCCATGCCACATCACCAGAAGGGAGAAGGCGACGATAGCGGAACTTATACTTGCCCGTGGCATTGGTGTAGTCGGCACTGAGACTGGAAGATATGTCCTTGCTCCATCGTTGTTCCCATGTGAGGGAGGGATTGATGAGGCCAAAACTGCCTCCTTTGAGAGAAGCACGGAGATTGTACGCCTTGCCTTCCTCGAAATGAGGACGGCGCGTGCGGATATACACCGAGCCGGAGGTGCCAAAGTCGCGTGCAGGCTGGAATATCTGCGCTTTCTGTCCGTTGTAGAGGGCTATCTCCTCGACATTGTCCAAAGAGAAACGACCGAGGTCGACAAGTCCGTTCTGTGCATTGCCCAACTGTATGCCGTCATAGAAAACGCCCATATGGTTGGTGCCCATACTACGAATGTCGATGGTCTTCAGTCCTCCTACCCCACCATAGTCCTTAATCTGCACTCCGCTGAAATAGCGCAAGGCATCGGCAACGGAATGGGTGGAGAGTGATTCCAAACGCTTGCCACTGAGGCGCTGAGTGGGTACTATTTCGTCGGCACGACGGGCATAGACGCTCAGTTCGGACATCTCTTTGGTGTCGCGCAAATTGGGGGTATGCATAAGAGTATCCCTCTCCTGAGCAAATATCAAGAGAGGGAACATGATATTGAGTATAAAGAGAATACTCCTTAGGTTCATTTCTTGTGGCGATTGGCACGCTGGCGACGGATATCGGCCTTCTTCTTGGCCGCGCCGCTACCATGAGCACCAGTGATGTATTGTTTCTTCTTGGCCTTGGTCTTTACCTTCTCTGGTTCACGAGGATTCTTCTCCTTCTTGGGACCTCCACGGAAGGTAATGCCTCCACCCATGATGACGGCATCTATGTCGTCTCCACCAAACATATTCATATATCTAACGGTTAGAGGTGAGCGGTTAAAGGTAAGCGACTACTATAGCATAAATATAGGTAGCCACTACAAGACGCTCATCGCTCATCGTTTATTAATGGTGGAACAAACGCACTCCGGTGAATGCCATGGCAATGCCGTACTTGTCGCAAGTGTCGATAACATGGTCATCACGAACACTACCACCTGCCTGAGCAACATACTGAACACCGCTCTTGTGAGCACGCTCGATATTGTCGCCGAAGGGGAAGAAAGCATCGCTACCAAGGCATACGTCGGTGTTCTGTGCCAACCACTCCTGCATCTCCTGCTCGGTGAGAGGTTCGGGGCATTCGGTGAAGAACTTCTGCCACTCGCCATCGCGCAAAACGTCCTCGCGCTCGGGACCGATGTAGATATCGATGGTGTTGTCGCGGTCGGCACGACGGATGCCGGGAACGAAGGGAAGATTCATCACCTTGGGGTGCTGACGAAGCCACCAGATGTCGGCCTTGTTGCCAGCCAAACGGGTGCAATGGATACGGCTCTGCTGACCGGCGCCAATACCGATGGCCTGACCATCCTTAACATAGCACACGCTATTGCTCTGGGTGTATTTCAGTGTAATCAAGGCAATTACCAGGTCGCGACGAGCCTCCTCGGTAAAGGTCTTGTTCTGTGTGGGGATATTCTCAAACAATGCGGGATCGGCAAGGTCTATCTCGTTGCGTCCCTGCTCGAAGGTGATGCCGAAGCAGTGCTTGCGCTCGATAGGAGCAGGAGTGTACTCGGGATCAATCTGGATGACATTGTATGTACCCTTGCGCTTAGCCTTCAACACCTCGAGAGCCTCGGGAGTGTAACCAGGAGCGATAACACCGTCGCTCACCTCACGGTTGATAAGACGAGCAGTAGCCTCATCGCACACATCGCTCAGGGCAATGAAATCGCCATAAGAACTCATGCGGTCAGCACCACGGGCACGGGCATAGGCCGATGCTATGGGAGTGAGTGGCAGAGGAGCATCGTCGACAAAATAAACCTTCTTCAAGGTGTCACTCAAAGGCAGACCCACGGCAGCACCTGCAGGGCTAACGTGCTTAAAGCTGGCAGCAGCAGGCAGACCTGTGGCCTTCTTCAATTCCTTTACCAACTGCCAAGAGTTGAAAGCATCCAAAAAGTTGATGTAACCAGGACGGCCGTTCAACACCTCGATGGGCAACTCACCCTCTTCCATGAAAATGCGGGAAGGTTTCTGGTTGGGATTACAACCGTACTTCAATTCAAGTTCCTTCATGTGTGTATGTATACTTTATTAATTGTTTCTTACCGACTTTTTTCGCCTTTAAAAAGACAATACATTGTTTAAGTCTTGACGTCGTATTGTCTTGGTCTCAACAATACATTGTCTTGCCTCTTGCAATACTATGTCTTTGAACAGACAAATAAGAAGACCTCTTTTAACACAAATAGCCACCCTTCTATGGATGAAGGAGTGACTATATGGATTTTGTGGAGCTGGAGGGGATTGAACCCTCGTCCAAACAGGGACATCCCATGCTTTCTACACGCTTATTCCGGACTTCGGTTGTAGGGAAGCGACAAGACCCGGACCACCAATCGCAACCTT
>JAFYMW010000027.1 GCA_017548165.1 Bacteroidaceae bacterium | reverse complement strand
GAGTGAAGGCATTCTCCTCCTCGAGGAACATGGCACGAATCATAGGCAGACCATCAACAGCCTCGCGAGCGATAGCATACTGATAGGGAAGAATCTTTGACTTGAGCTTGAGGTAGTAGCGGTTCAAATCAGCAGCCTTCTCACCCAAAGCCTGAGGATACTTGGGACTTGAACCCCAACCGTCCATGTTCAACTGCATGGGTCCGTAGGTCTTCCACTGGAAGTCACGCACATTTACCTGAAGGTTCTGACCGCCGAAAATACCATCGGTATCACTTGTGATGTTGGGCTGACCTGCAAGACCTGCACCAATGTAGGTAGGAATATGGAAACGGATATACTCCCACTCACCACCTGTCTGATCACCTGACCAGATACCAGCATAGCGCTGGGTACCTGCCCAACCGTCCAAAGAGATGATGAAAGGACGAGCATCATTACCATAGTAAGGCATAATCTGTGCCACATCGGCAACACCATTCAAACCGAATGAGTAACCTGCACCAACCCATGCCACGTCGGTCTTCAATACACGAACACCGGCAACGCCAACCTCCTTGACGATATCACGCTGAAGCAATGCCTCGATACCCTCCTTGGGGTGAAGGTCGCTCTGTGTCCAAAGACCAATCTCAACACCCTTGCTACGAGCATAGTCGCCAAACTCCTTCAGATTCTGGATATTGCCATCCAAGGTACCAGTCTGACCATAGCCTGCACCATAACCATCGTTGGGAAGGAACCAACCCAAGGGGAAGTCGTTGTCGAGATAACGGTCGATAGCTGCACGAGCAGAGAACTGATAGTTGTTCTTCTCACCGTTCAAAGTCTCCTGCACACCACCATTGTCCTTCTGGCTCTCCTTGTAGAACTTACCGTCCTCATAGGGCATCTGGATGTAGTTATCACGCTTTGCCTCCTCTGTCCAGAAGTCACGGTTGTATGCATTCAGGTGACCCTGATAGAAACCGAACTTGGGCAACAGAACAGGATTACCTGTCAACTGATAGAAGTCGTTCAGCAGGGGCACGGCACCCTCGTTGACCATCACGAAGATATCCAGATAGTCAGTATCGTGATAAAGCACGGTATTCTCTGCCTCGGCATTACCGAAATCATAACCACCGGGCTTGAAAGTGTGCCACATCACGCCATAACCACCTGTGCTCCAATAGTAAGGAGTGGGGCTACAAACACCACCGTCTACCCAGTTGTTGGTGTTAACGATGGCAATGAACTTGCCCTTGTGAGAGAAACGGCCATTCTGCACACCACCACCATAGAAGTAATCATCCTCATCCTGAGCAAACTTCACGGTTGTGCGCTTCTTACCAAACTCTGTGGGAACCACCTGATCAACAATAAGTTTACCACCCTTGATGGCCTGAATCTGACCAGTCTTTGTGTTCACCTTAACCACAATCTCCTTGGTTGTTAGAGTACCAGCCTTCTCGTCAAGCACCACCTCACCAGCATCGCGACGAGGATTGTTTACCAGAATCTGTGCCTCGGGACTTGCCTCGGGATCACGAATGATACCACCATTGGGATCCTGAAACACACGGAAAGTATGAGGACCATAGAAATCCACATACATACGCTTTCCGCCATCCAAGGTAACCTCTGCGGTTGTCTTGTTGAGCATACGGATACCATCTGCCCAAACACCAGCGGCACTTGTCAACAAAGCCGCTAACATGATAATTTTACGCATAACTATTGTGTTAAAAAATACTATCAACAGGGACAAAGTTAATAAAATTATGTAAGGTGAACAAGAGTATAGGCAAGAATTTAGGCACGTCCTATATTATATAAGGAATAATTCTTATCTTTGCATACTGAAAACATAAAGTATCAAACAAAAAACAGAATATATGGTAAAAAAAGTGTTATTGATTGCCGCCTCGGCAATATGCGTAGTGCTCATTGGAATTCTCGTCTACATGAACACTCAAATGAAAGAACGCCAGGAGGAAAACGAGCAGATGATAGAGGTATTGAAGATGGACAAGGCTGAAATGGAAAACGAATACCAGCAGTTTGCCATGCAATACAACGAGATGATGACACAGATTAACAACGACTCGCTCATCAACCAGCTATCTATCGAGCAAGAGCGTGTACAAAAACTCTTGCAAGAACTTAAAGACACCAAGGCCACCAATGCACGCGAAATCATGCGTCTGAAGAAGGAACTTGCCACCTTGCGTGCTATCCTCAAGGATTATGTGATGCAGATTGACTCACTGAACCGAGAGAATCAGGCATTGAAGGTTGACAATGACAAGTTGCGCAACCAAAACCAACAAGCCAGAGAACACATCACCGACCTCTCTACAGAGAAGGAACAATTGGTAGAAAAAGTGGCCATAGCCAGCCAACTCAATGCCACAAGCATCAGTGCCTCCGCTAAAAACAAAAAGGGCAAGGAAACTGACAAGATTAGTAAGGCGAAGAAATTTGTCATCTCTTTCAACATTGCACGCAATGTCACCACACAGACAGGCATGCGCACCATCTATGTCCGCATCGGCACCCCCACAGGCACTGTACTTACCAATGGAGGCACCTTCCAATACGAAAACCGCGACCTTCAGTATAGCATCGCCAAGGAAATCGAATACACCGGCGAGGAGCACTCCATCACCGTATATTGGGATATAGCTGAAAGTCTTTCTGCCGGCGAATACCGTGTAGACATTTTTGCCGACGGACAAAACATCGGTTCAACAACATTTGAAATGAAATAAGAATATGGGAAAAGGTAAGTTAGCTAAATTTGCCGAGATGGCAAGTAACCCTCTTGTTGTTGAGCGTCCCTATCGTCCTGGCGACGACCCTCAAAGGTTGGATTGGCATAAGGAGTTTTTCAAGAACGACAACCCCATCATTCTCGAGCTCGGTTGTGGTCGTGGCGAATACACCGTGGGTATGGGTGCCTTGTATCCCCACAACAACTACATCGGTGTGGACATCAAGGGTGCACGAATGTGGACAGGTGCCAAGGAGGCTCTGAGCATGGGTATGCAGAATGTGGGGTTCCTGCGCACCAACATCGAGTTCATCGACCAGTTCTTCTCTCCCGAAGAGGTATCAGAGATATGGCTCACCTTCTCCGATCCCCAGATGAAGAAGGCAACAAAACGCCTCACATCAACCTATTTCCTTCAGCGTTATCGCAAGATCATGAAGGATGGTGGCATAGTACACCTTAAGACCGACTCCAACTTCCTTTTCACCTACACCGAGGAAATGCTCAATGCCAATGGTCTACAACCCCTCGTTTGCACTCGAAGTCTATATAGCGAGACAGGAGAAGATACCGCCGAGGCACGCTCACGCCAAACCTACTACGAGCAGATGTGGCGCGAACGAGGCATCGACATCAAGTATCTGGCCTTCCGTCTTCCCCACGAAGGAGAACTCAAAGAGCCTGAGGTGGAAATTGAATTCGACGAATATCGCAGCTATGGACGAAACAAACGAAGCGGCCTCGATGCCGGCTTTTAAAAGAGAAACTCTCATAGGAAATCCTAGATATACATAGGAAACCATAGATATTCTAGGATTTTCTAGAGGAACTAGAATATCTAGAAAATCCAGGCTACCTATAAAACAATAAAAAATCTAATGGAAGATATCCAATCGACTCGCGAGCCACGCAAACCATCTGCGTGGCTCAGTTCAATACCCTTCATCACTCTCATCGCACTGCTCTCGTGCACGCTTGTTGTTTTCGGAAGCGACTCGCTGGGAGGACCCTCACAGAT
>JAFYMW010000125.1 GCA_017548165.1 Bacteroidaceae bacterium | reverse complement strand
GTCGCGGAAACGATAGTAGTCCTCTGCGGTGTGACCAACGAAGCGATCCTTAATCCAATCGTAATTGACATCGCGCCATACAACAGGTACCTGACTCATGTTGACAATCTTCAGGAAACCCTCTTCCTCGCCTGTGGGTTTAGGCATACAGAAGGTGGTGTCAACATCGCCTTGAAGACTCAAGCCCTTGGTGATACCATAACTGGCTACTGCGAGACCTCCATAAATCTTAGGAGGAAACTCCCAACCGAACATTAGAACTTTCATGTATGTGTCCTCCTTATATATTAATATTCATTATACTGATCCAAAAGTTTCACCACGCGCATAATCTCAGCAACATTCATTGCGAAAGAGATTGCGCCACGTCCGTGGAATGGTGGGTTGCCGTCGAAGAGTTCGGGGATAGTACCGATACAATGATAGAACAACTCCTCCTCATAACCCACGAGCAAGCGATCTACGAAGCTGGCACGAGACATCTTGTGAACCTTGAGACATGCTTCCATGTAGAAACCTGCCAACCATGGCCATGCGGTACCCTGATGGTAAGCATAGTCGCGCTGTACCTGAGGACCAACATACATGGGGTTGTAGCCAGAACTCTTGGGAGAGAGGCTACGTAATCCCTTGGGAGTGAGCAACTCCTTGGTACAGTAATCGAGTACAGACTTCTGCTGCTTCTTGTCCAATGGAGTATAGTCGAATGCCACAGCAAAAATCATGTTGGGACGCACGAGATAGTCGCGATAACCATCTACGCAATAGTCGCAAAGGTAACCATGCTCGTTCCAGAACATGTCGACAAAACTCTTGCCAACCTGCTCTGCCAACTCAGAGAACACCTTAACATTCTGCGCGTCGCCTGTGTGTGCGCATAGGTCAACACAGAACTTGATGGCATTGTACCACAAAGCATTGAATTCGACAATGTAACCAGTACGTGGAACGATGGGACGACCATTGGCGGTAGAATTCATCCATGTGATAGCCTTGTCACGGCCCTCGCTATGGAGAAGTTTATTATCCATAACCTTGAGGTTGGGATGATTGTTGCCAAGGATCCAGGTCATGATATCACGAACAAGTGCATTGTACTTTTCTACACATGTGTCCATGCTTACCAATTTGCCATACTGCTGTATACACCATACTGCCCACAAAAGCACATCGGGCTGCTCCATCTCCTGGATGCTAACCTCGATCTTCTCGCCATTCATGAATGCACGGATAGCCTTCTCGGCAGTCTCCATAACATCGTCGTACTTGGTAAACTCGTTGTTGGTGAGTGTAAGACCAGGAAGTGCAATGAACTGGTCACGTGCACGACACTTGAACCAAGGATAACCAGCAAGGACATAGTCCTCATGTTCGCGGTGAACGATAAACTGATGTGCACTGTTAACCAAAGTATTGTAGAAATTGTCGCGAGGTGTGCGGATATTAACCTCAAACTCGGCCAATTCTGCCAATGTCTTGGTATCAATCTCGCTCAAACCAGCACTGAAGACAACGCTCTCGCCCTTCTTGATGTTAAATTCAAAATAACCAGGAACATAAAGGTCTTCATTGCTAGCATAACCACGCTCCTGCTCCTTGGGATATTCTACACCCTTGTACCAGTTGGGGTTATACACAAAATTGTTTTCCTTGTCCAACTGCATGAACAACTCGGGATAGCCCTCGTACATACATGTGCGGATACCGCCTTGTACCTCATGATATTCGCGAGAAGCGAGACTGTTCTCATGGGTATACTCACGTACGCTTCTAAAAGCCAGGAAGGGTTGCAGACGCAAAGTTGTATCACTATGTGCATCTACCAATGTGTAACGAATGATGATACGATCCTCGAAATGCTGGAACATCTGTTCCTTCTTCAAGATCACACCACCTACGCGGTAAATGGTTGTGGGAACTTTCAGTGAGTCAAACTCACGGATGTACTTGTGACCACGGGGAGAGAAGTTGTCGCCAGAGTACTTGTGCAGACCAAGATTGAACTCTGCGCCATGCTGGATAACGGTAGCATCCAGACTGGAAAGAAGCACATGATTCTCCTGATCCAACTCGGGAACGGGGACAACTAAAAGGCCGTGGTACTTACGAGTGTTGCAATCAACGACTGTTGAGCAAGAATAGGCTCCGGAACGATTGGAACGAAGAACTTCCTTTGGCAGGCTATCCTCGAGATTCGTCATGAGAGTCTTGTCAAAACGTAAATAACTCATAGGTATTTTTTATGTAGGTTAGTCTTTAGCACCTCAAAGATAGGAATTTTATTTGAAAAAATTTGGGCAACAGAGATATTTAGCGTAATTTTGTGCCAAAGAACATATATATCACGCATTAAATGTCCAAAGTGAGGACCCATTGGGAAGAATATCTTGACAAAATCAGCGATATGCTGGATACTTTGAATGACGAGCAACGCGAAATTTTGCTCAGTCATATTTCTGTCATCAAATACAAGAAGAACGAAGTGATTTATCAGGAGGGAGACCTTCCGACAAATCTCCTATGTCTTGTTAGCGGAAAAGTAAAAATATACAAGGAAGGTGTTGGTGGACGCCCTCAGATAATGCGTGTTTTGGGCGAGACAGAGTATTTTGCATACAGGGCATACATGGCCAATGAGCCTTTTATCACAGCTGCCTCTGCATTTGAACCCTGTGTGGTTTTAAAAGTGCCTCTGGGTATAGTGGTCAAACTGATTATGGAAAATGCCGCTTTGGGATGGTTTTTCATTAAAAGACTGGCACACGATTTGGGTCAAAGCGACGAACGCACAGTAAATCTGACACAGAAGCACATCCGTGGTCGTCTAGCGGAAAGTTTGCTCTTCCTTAAAGACAGTTATGGTTTGGAAGAAGATGGTTCTACCCTATCCATATACCTATCAAGAGAAGATCTTGCCAACCTTTCCAACATGACTACCTCCAATGCCATAAGAACTTTGTCGGCATTTGCAAGCGAGAAACTTGTTGCTATAGACGGAAGAAAGATAAAGTTTATAGACATTGCCGAACTGGAAAAGATTTCAAAAATAGGATAACCGCATATGGACAGATATCCCGTTGACCTGATTACCGTACTGGGGCCCACTGCATCGGGCAAGACACCATTTGCTGCACAATTAGCATACACACTTGGAAATGCCGAGATTATTTCTGCAGACTCGCGCATGGTGTACCGAGGCATGACCATAGGAAGCGGCAAGGATCTGGACGACTATATCATCAACGACCAAGAAGTACCATATCATCTAATTGACATCTGCGAACCAGGATACAGATTCAACGTATACGAATTTCAGTGTGCATTTCAAAATGCCTTTATGGATATCACTGCTCGCAAGGCCCTTCCAATCATGTGTGGAGGTACAGGTCTGTATATTGAGAGCGTATTGAAATCGTACGAATTGGGACAAGTAAAATTCCCTGAGCGACAGAGTCTTACAATAGGTCTAAAGATTGATCGCGAACTGAGACGAGAAAAAATAACCCGACGTCTGAAAGCGCGCCTCGAGGAAGGCATGATAGAGGAGATACAAGAACTTTTAAAAAACGTTTCGGCAGAGAGATTGATACGCTATGGACTTGAATACAAATTCGTAACCTTGTATTGCATTGGAGAACTATCCTACGACGAGATGTTCCGCCAACTGGAAATTGCCATACATCAATTTGCTAAACGACAGATGACATGGTTTAGAGGTATGGAAGAAAGACGCGGAATACCCATACACTGGATAGATGCCACTCTGCCACATGAGGACAAAGTCAGCATTGTTCTAGATTTATTAAACCGATAAGTCCAAACTTTATACATTATTATATTATGACACCACACCCCTACTCTCCAGACTCCAATCGCTATGACGAAATGAAATATCGTCGATGCGGCAAAAGCGGAATTTTACTTCCGGAGATTTCTTTAGGTCTATGGCACAACTTTGGTAAGGCAACCCCTTTGGAGAAATCCACAGAGATGCTACACTATGCTTTCGACCATGGTATCACACATTTTGACCTAGCCAACAACTATGGTCCTCCATATGGTTCTGCCGAAGAGACTTTCGGTCAAGTAATCAAGAACTCACTACACACATACAGAGACGAACTATTCGTTTCCACCAAGGCTGGCTATGACATGTGGGCAGGTCCTTATGGCAACTGGGGTTCAAGAAAATACCTTATGGCTAGTCTGGATCAAAGTCTAAAACGCATGAACCTTGACTATGTGGATCTCTTCTATACCCATCGATACGATCCCAACACACCATTAGAGGAGACATTGCAAGCACTCGTTGACATAGTAAAGCGAGGCAAGGCACTATATGTAGGTATCTCTCGTTGGCCATACGAGGCAGCCCAATTCGGTTACGACTATCTGCGTCAACGCGATGTACCATGCCTCATATACCAGGGCAGATATCACATCTTTGATCGCGAGCCAGAGACAACAGGCGTGCTTCAACAAGCCAAGGATAATGGCAGTGGTTTCATCGTTTTCTCTCCATTGGCACAAGGACTTCTAACAGACAGATATCTAAATGGCATACCAGAGGATTCGCGCATTGCTCATGGAGGACACCTAAAGAAAGAGTCGTTAACAGAAACTACATTGAAGCGCATCAAGGCACTCAACGATATTGCCACAAGACGTGGACAAAGTCTGGCAGAAATGGCAATAGCGTGGATTCTAAAAGACGATATGGTTACAAGCGTTATTGTAGGAGCAAGTTCCACCAACCAGCTGTCCAAAAACCTTAATGCCCTGAATAGCCCTGCATTTACCAAGGAAGAACTTGAAGAAATAGAGGCTGTTTGCAAACAGATGGTTTAATACCTGCCCTACACTCTCTGTATAATATAAAACAAGCCACACTGGAAAACTTTTGTTTAAAAGTACAACCAGGTGGCTTTGTTTATATTCCTATAAATAACATATCAAAATAAACGCCCGAAGGAAATCCCTCGGGCGTTATTGTTGTCTAACGGAATATACTATTAACCGTTAACCTTCTTCATGTGAGCGATCAACTCGAGAACCTTGTTAGAGTAACCGATCTCGTTGTCGTACCAGCTAACAACCTTAACGAAGGTGTCGGTCAGAGCGATACCAGCCTTAGCGTCGAAGATAGAAGTACGAGCATCACCCAAGAAGTCTGCAGATACTACGTCCTCATCAACATAACCAAGAACACCCTTCAACTCGTTCTCAGAAGCCTCCTTCATTGCCTCACAGATCTCAGCATAAGTAGCGGGCTTAGCCAAGTTTACAGTCAGGTCAACTACAGAAACGTCCAAAGTGGGAACGCGGAATGCCATACCGGTCAACTTGCCGTTCAACTCGGGAATAACCTTACCTACAGCCTTAGCAGCACCTGTAGAAGAAGGAATGATGTTGCCAGCAGCTGCACGGCCACCACGCCAGTCCTTCAGAGAGGGACCGTCAACGGTCTTCTGAGTAGCAGTAGTAGAGTGAACAGTAGTCATCAAACCGTCCTTGATACCCCACTTGTCGTTCAACACCTTAGCAACGGGAGCCAAACAGTTGGTGGTACAAGAAGCGTTAGAAACGAACTGAGTACCCTTCTCGTACTTGTCAAAGTTAACACCGCAAACGAACATAGGAGTAGCGTCCTTAGAAGGAGCAGACATTACAACATACTTAGCACCAGCCTCGATGTGAGCCTGAGCCTTGTCCTGAGAAAGGAAAAGTCCAGTAGACTCAACTACGTACTCAGCCTCGATCTCGTTCCACTTCAAATCAGCGGGGTTACGCTCAGCTGTAACGCGGATAGCCTTACCGTTAACGATAAGCTGGTTGTTCTCAACGTCAGCCTCGATAGTACCCTGGAACTGACCGTGCATAGTGTCATACTTCAGCATGTATGCCAAGTAATCAACGGGGCAAAGGTCATTGATACCTACGATCTCGATGTCATCACGAGTCTGAGCAGCACGGAAAACGAAACGACCGATACGGCCGAAACCATTAATACCTACTTTTGTTGCCATTTCTTTTTAATTTAAATTTTAAAATGAAAAACTATGGTTTATTAACTCTATAATCATTTATTACTTCAAAAGTACTCTGCGCATACTAGCCACAATTGCAATATTCAGCACTCTTACATGCTACTACTAGCAAGAGAACCAACAGACAGAGCAAGTATTTTACTATATTTTTATGCACTTTTTACTTCTTTCTTGCGCAAATTTACAAAATTCTTTTTAATTTCGCACCGCAAATAGCAAAGAAATTTAGATATCAGTAATAATTAAACCTTAATACATTTTAAACTAAATGGCAAAAAGCAGTTTTTTACAAGATTTCAAAGCCTTCGCTATGAAGGGTAATGTTGTCGACATGGCTGTCGGTGTCATCATCGGTGGAGCTTTCGGCAAAATTGTAACCAGTGTTGTTAATGATATCATCATGCCTCCTATTGGTTGGTTGATTGGCGGTGTAAACTTCAAGGATTTGAAGTTGGAACTTCCCATCAATCCCATCAGCGTACAGGAAGGTGTTGAGGCAGTACCTGTTACTATCAACTATGGCAACTTCCTCCAGACAACATTCGACTTCCTTATCATCGCATTCTGTATCTTCTTGATGGTTAAGGGCATTACCAAGTTGACAACAAAGAAGAAGGAAGAACCCAAGCCTGCTCCTGCACCCAAACCAGAGCCCGTACCTTCTGCAGAGGAGAAGTTGCTGACAGAAATTCGCGACTTGCTGAAGAACAAGTAAATCACACATACAAGCATACTTCATTAGGAGGATTCCATACAAGTTGGGGTCCTCCTTTCTTATATACATAAGAAGAAACACACTCCCCTACCTCTTCTATGCCAAACACTTCACCGTGATTACTATCCCAAATCGGTCATTGTATATTCCAATATCCTTTATACTTTTGCATTTGTTAACGACATCAAGAAGTGGAATAAGGCCGTTCGGTCATTCGTCGTAAAGACTGTGTCTAATGTTTAGCCCCCACTCCTTAACATCCGAATC
>JAFYMW010000124.1 GCA_017548165.1 Bacteroidaceae bacterium | reverse complement strand
TATAGCCTTCAGCATCCAGAGGCACGCGAACCTGTCGTGTGGCACGGCTCTTGATGTCGAAGGTGTGCACGGTTACCTGGCTGTTGGGCTGTCCGGCAATGGGATATTTATACTCGTAGGCACCGGGATATTCGGCATTTGTCTGTATCTCGGGCAGCATACCCTTGTACATGGGGAATGAGAACAGAGGCACCTGGCTCTCGTCGTAGCGAATCCAGGCAAGCACGCTGCCATCGGCATTGAAGTCGAAACTGCGGTTGGTGACGAACTCCTCTTCGTACACCCAGTCGGCCTTACCGTTGATGATGCTATTGAACTTGCCGTCCTTGGTGACCTGCACCTCGGCATTGTCGAAGAGCAGCTTAACGATGAAGAGATTGCCTTCGCGCACGAAACCAACCAGGTTGCCGTCGGGGCTCCAGAGGGGACACTCCTGCGGACCGCCATCGGAGAGGGGAGCAAGGGTGCGGTTCTGCACATTATAAATATAATATACGGCAGTGGTGCTATGACGGTAGATGCCCTGTGTCTTTGTGCGGATGAGGATGTTCTTCTGGTTGGGCGACATGGTGTAGCCGTCGATGCGTGAGAGCTTGATCTTGCCCTTTGTGTCGTCCACATCAAAGAGAACGCCGGTCTGCTCGCCGGTCTTGAAGGAACTTACCACAATTCTCTTGCCATCCACCAATTGACTATAGCTTTCGCCATCGTCCAGGGGATTGACACCATAGATGCCATGAGCACCGAAAGTGCCGTCGGTGATGGAGGGAAGTGTGAGAGGACCATTGTCGGCCATGAGATTATTTGCCACATTAGGGGTCAAAAGAATGGTAAGAACCAATAGAATTTTCTTGATCATGAATAACAAATATAGATGTATAATTTCTGCAAATGTACTAAAAAAATGTCAGTGAGGATGCTCTTTTTGACAGAGTTTAATGTTTTTTATGGTATTTCTCTATCAAAAGTATGCGGTTTACGTATCTTTTTGTTACCTTTGCCACAATTTATATTTCAAGATTACGAAGTTCGTATGATAGAAATATGTGAAATCGGAGAACTATCGCAAGAAAAGGTGCTAAATCAAGATTCTGCATTGAAGTTCTGTCGCCTGACAACAGGTTATGCCGATAGGGTAGTGTCTAAGGAATTGACAGCAGAGTTGTACTCTGGTAGGTTGACATGCTTGTTGGGTGCTAATGGAATAGGCAAAAGCACTTTGCTCAGGACCTTGGCAGGATACCAATCAGCATTGGCTGGTGAACTTGATGAGGTCAGTCCTGAAACAATAGGTGTTGTCCTGACCGAGCGTATAGATGCGTTTGGTTTGAAAGTAAGAGAGGTTGTTGCTCTGGGTAGACATCCATATACAGGATATTTCGGCAATATGTCAAAAGAAGACGATGCCATAGTGTCTGAGGCAATGTCGTTGACGCATACAGAGGCACTGGCCAGCAGACTATTCTCGTCGTTGAGCGATGGTGAGAAACAGAAGGTGATGATAGCCAAAGCGTTGGCACAGCAGACACCGATAATACTTATGGATGAGCCGTCGGCATTTCTGGATTTTCCGTCCAAAGTGGAGTTGATGCTATTATTGCAGAAGCTTGCTCACGAACAGGGTAAGGCAATATTGCTCTCGACGCACGATGTTGGCATTGCCTTGAAAATGGCAGACACGTTGTGGCTGATGTGCGACGACAGAATGGTTGTTGGCACTACGGCAGAGCTGACGGATAATGGAGATATTGACAGGTTTCTCGGTGATAGCCGAGCATTTATATAGAATTAAGAAAGAAAAACAAAACAATAATTAATCAAAACAAAACAAACAGAATTATGAAAAAGTTCATCGTTGCATTGGCTGCTATGGTAATGACCTTGAGCGCCAGCGCTTTTGAATTTGATGGCATCAACTTGAATGCTAGTGTTAACAAGATCTCTAATGAGATTGCTAAGCGTGGCTACACTTACGACGAGGCTAGCGATGCTTTCACAGGTATGTGCCGCGGCAACCAGATTTTCCTGACTCTGAACTGGAAGAACGTAAAGGAAACTGGTAAGTTGGGTCAGCTTATCGTTGAGGTTCCCATGAGCGAGGAGAATGCTTACAGCGTAGTTGTTAAGATTCTTAATGTTCTCTATCACCCCGCAAAGGGTTCAAAGGGCGGCAATGTTTATGCTGTTGATGAGGATGGTACCACTTTGGAGGTAAGCCTTGGTAAGAGAGGTATCCATTTGGTTTACAATACTCCTTTCTACAAGAAGTAAACCACACCTGATTTTTTTCTAATCACCTTCTCCGTCTTGCAGATAGTGCGGGAGCAAGAGTGTGATAAATGATTACTGGCGCTCCTATCAGGGGCGTCAGTACGTTTATAGGTAGGGTACTGTTCTCGGGCAGGTTGCAAAGCAAGTTGCACAGTAGTGCTATAGAAGCACCGAGGAACATGCTTTGAGGCAGTAGCGAACGATGAGAGCCAGAGGGAGCTATGAAGCGTGCTATGTGCGGTGTTGCCAATCCTATGAAACTGATGGGACCGCAGAAAGCAGTGGTAATGGCCGAGAGAAGTCCTGTGGTGAAAAGGAGCATGTGGCGAGTTTTGGTGGTGTTGATACCAAGATTTTGTGCATAGCGGTCGCCCAGAAGCAAGGCATCCAATGGTTTTATCAAGAGTATGGCAAGAAGCAGTCCTGTTGTTGCCAGGCCAATGAAGACGGGAAGGCGTTCGCTGCTAACAGCAGAAAAATTTCCCATACCCCAGAGAACGTAGGTTTGAAGACCATCGTGGTTGGCCCAGAATTGCAATAAAGATATAAGACTGCCTGTGATATACGAAATGATAACACCAGTGATGAGCAACATTACCGTGCTTTTCAAAAACGAATTTAGCACAGAAAGCAGTGCCATTACCGCTAATGAACCTATCAGTGCTGCCGAGATGCTAAGAATGTATCCGCTAACAGACATTCCACCCATGGAGATGCTTCCTCCTAAAAACATAACAACAATGGCAACACCAAGGCTAGCACCGCTGTCTATGCCCAGGATGGACGGACCTGCCAGGGGATTGCGAAATGATGTCTGTAGCAAAAGTCCGCAAGTTGCCAATGCCGCTCCGGCAAAGGTGGCGGTAAGCATCTGTGGTATGCGGCTATGCCAGATGATGTACGACCAGGACGAATGTCCTTCAATCTCTTCTCCTAAAAGTATGTTGGCAATGTCTTTGGCGGGAATGTCTACTGCACCCCATAAAATGTTGGCCACCATAAGACATAGCATGATGGAGGTGCACCACCATAGAGGCTTGCCGGGTATTTTGTGATATTGCATGATGTTTGCCTATTTGAAATACACATGCTGAGGTTTGATGTCAAGTTCTGGATGGAAAAGTGCAATGAGATTTTCCAACAGGTATTCCGGATGGAAGGGTGTCTCCTCGAAGAAGGCTACTTCCTCTGTGTTGCAGACCAACAATCTGGCAGGTATGTGCTGAAGAAGCGGATAGTCTGCCGTTAACTGTTGTTGTGTAAGGACACCAAAACTTTTCACAAGCCATAGGTCGGCATCTATGGCCTTGTCCAAAACCTTTTCTATGCTTAATGCACGAGCTCCGCTTCCTTCAATATCAGAGAAAATGTAGTCGGCTCCGGCATCGCGATACAGGATACCCGTTGTGCTGCCTCCGCAAGGCACATGCCACGTGCCACTGACTGGACGTTCTGTGAGCAGACGGGGCTTGTTTCTTGCTTTGCCAGCCAAGGATTTGAGGTCGTTGTACCTCTTCTCTACAACGTTAAACAGACTATCGGCCCTCTCCTCCACACCAAAGAGTATGCCATATACCCTTATCCATTCGGCTCGAGCCAGAGGCGAAACCTCCATGTAGTCGGCACATTCCATGATGGGGATTCCCAATTGCTCCAGTCTGCCATATCCGGCTTGGTTTTCGTATGGCGAGGGCATGAAGAGGTCGGGGTTCAAATCCATTACCCCCTCGATGTTTACCACATTGCTTGCTCCCAGGTCGCGTATAGTCTTTGTTGCCAGTGCATTCTTTATGTTGGGATTTGTGATGTACTTGCTATCAAAAACTCCTCCTATCCTGTCTGCAACTCCCAGTTCTGCAACAAGCGAGGCATGTGTGGCGGTGTAGATGGCAGCTCGTTGCACGGGGATGTCTACACAGATGCTTCTTAGGTATTTGGTGGTATCCCATGGATTCAGGATATCTATTCTTGCCTTGTCGGCATATTTCATCACCTTGACCAGACGAGCATGGCGCATTGTTACTACTTCTCCATCATTGTCAGCAGAATTGTGCTTTCCGCTACATGCCACAAGAATGAGGGATATGAGTAATAGTAGGTTTATGTGTTTCATCGGATATGTTTTAACATCCGCAAATTTACACTTTTTCTTACTATGCCTAAAGGGAAATAAAGTTTTTTTTATACTTTTGCGAGAGAGTTTTAATATTGCCCGAAAAAACAGAAAAGAAGATGAAGGATTCTATGAAGAAGAGCTTTGGACCCAAGTATGCTGTTGTGTGGTGTATGCTTGTTCTTGCCTTTATGTTTTCATGCACCCCGCTGGAGCATAAGAGTATCGTTATACTATATGAAAACGATGTACACTGCAATCTAAATAATTATGCGCGTATGAAGGCTCTGGCCAATGCCATTGGCGATACGGCATGGGTGGGAATGACCAGTAGCGGAGATTATCTGCATGGTGGTACAGCAGGTGCCATCTCGGAGGGACATTATATCTTGGATGTAATGAGAGAGATGAACTATGATGCTATAGGACTGGGCAATCATGAGTTCGATTTCGGCTTGGCGCATCTGCTGAATATTATGGACGAGAAGCAAATGCCTGTGGTGAGTTTGAATTTACGCCAGATGCATACCGACTCGCTCTTGTTTGCTCCATATATCATTAGGCAGTATGGCAAGAGACGTGTAGCATTCCTTGGTGTGGTCACTCCCGAAAGTTTGGTAAGCGAGGCATATTCTTTCTATGACAAGAAAGGGACTCAGCTATATAATTTATGCGAGAACAATATGGTGGAGGTGGTGCAGAGTACGATTGACAAGGTAAGAGGACAGGGTGTGGATTATGTCGTTCTCTTGTCACATCTTGGTGAGGCATCGGCAAAGAAATTTATTACCAGCACTCAGCTTATTTCCCAAACGCATGGAATAGACGTGGTGCTTGACGGACACACGCATAGCCGCCTGGTTTGCGATACTGTCATGAACAGTAGGGGAGAGGCGGTTCTTGTTTCGCAGACAGGTTCGCGCTTTAAGAATGTAGGCAAACTTCTCATTACTCCCAATGGACATATCTCTACAGAACTGATACCTGTTGACTCTTTGACCGATGAGGATGCCGGTGTGCGTGCTGTCTTGGATAGTATTGATGCCAGAATGTCGGAGGTAATATCGGAGAAGGTATGTCATAGTCTCTATCCAATGGACATACTTGATGCCAATGGCAGGCAACTTGTCAGATACCGCGAGACATGTATTGGCAATCTTGTTACCGATGCATTCCGTGCGATGACAGGAGCACAGTTGGCCGTAAACAATGGTGGTGGCATACGTGCACCATTGGTTGCTGGGGATTGGACTTATGGCAATATAGTAGACGCATTACCTTATAACAACTATCTGACGCTAGTGAAGATAAAAGGCAACAAGCTCGTGGAACTTTTGCTTGCTACCACTTCCAATACACCGATGGAGGATGGACAGTTTCCTCAGATTTCCGGTTTTCGTTTCATCTTGAATGAAAAGGCTGAGGGCGAGGCTCGTATCTCATCATTGGAGATTCTTGATGATAGGAGCGGACGATACAAACCTGTGAATCCTGATGCAGAATACACGCTATGCACTACGGACTATTGTGTCACGGGTGGTGGCATGTATGGCGTTCTTCGCGATGCAGAGATTTTGCAGGAGAATATTATGCTTTACAATCAGGCTTTTATAAAGTATGTCACCGAGTATCTTGATGGCGAGATACCCGAGCGATATGCAAAAATACAAGGCAGGATACAAACGAAATGAGATTATTTGCATAAATCATCCCAATGCATACCCCAAAAAGAACCCCAGAAGCCGAAAACTTCTGGGGTTTGGTTTATACTTGCTTTCTGCTTCTTACTTGAAAAGTTCTTCCAACTTCTTTTCAAATGCCTCACCGCGGATATTGCGTGCAAGGATGGTACCCTTCTGGTCGATGAGTAGGGTATAGGGGATGCTTTGGATGCCATAGAGTAGGGCCGCCTTGCAATCCACACCCTTCAGGTCGCTCATGTGCGTCCATGTCATGTTCATGTCCTTGATGGATTTCTTCCAAGCGTTTTCGTCGTTGTCAAGAGATATGCCTACAATGCCGAAACCCTTCTTGGAATACTTGTCGAATGCTGCCTTCACGGTAGGCATTTCGGCACGGCAGGGAGCACACCACGATGCCCAGAAATCCACCAGAGTGTACTTGTTCTTGCTCACCACCTCTGATAGTTTGATGGGTTTTCCCTCGGGAGTGGTCAGTTCGAAGTCGGTGAACTTCTTGCCAACGCCCGTATTTGCCAGAATTTCAAGATGCTGGGCAATCCTCTGTACCTTGCGGTTGTTCATGGCCTCCTCTGGAAGCATGCCAACGAGGACCTGCTGCTGCTCGGTGGAAATGTAGTCGTTGTATTCGACAAACAGATGTTCTCCCACCTTGTTGGTGGCATTCTGCTCTATGTGCTTGTATGCCACATCGCCCATAGTTGACATCAGTGTGCCTACCTGTTGCTGGAGTTCGATTCTCTGCTCGTTGGTGAGCGAGGCATCACGGAATTTCGCATATACTTCCTCCATGGCCTTCTTCGAGTCGTTCAGCTCGTTTCTGAATGCTTGGTATGCATCGTTGCTGGGAGTGCCGGTGGCAGAGGCTTCTCCGCACAGGTTCACGTTGATGTTACCGTTCTCCAGAAAGAAATCAATCCTCTGTCGCTTGCCACCCTTGGGTTTTGCGCTGAGATAGCGCAGGACGGTGGTGTCCTGACGGCCGCTCAAGGTAAATGCTTCGTTGAGAATCATTGCAGAATCCACCTTTGCAAGTCTCATACCATGAGCCTCCTGAAGGTACACCCAGGTACTGTCGGCAATGCCTTCGGCCTTACCGGTAATCTTGAAGGAGGGTTCGTTGTTGCAGGATGTCAAAGCCATGACACCGGCGGCTAAGATAAAAAGAGTCTTCTTCATCGTGAAGTGTTTATGTTTTGTGAATTAAGTGTTATATGATAAGTTTGTAGCATCTTCTTTTTCTTCTTCTTCATCTACAGGATAACTGCTCGGTCTTGTCAGTTCCTCTGGCATCAGCACTACGGCCTCCTTTTTCATACCATCAATCTTTATTGTCAGAGGTTCTGTAAGTCTGACGTGTGCCACGTGTTCCGTCTCCTGTACTATGGGTATGTTGCCAAACATTTCACAATCGTATTTGCCATCTCCACGGAATGCATCAATAGTGAGGTAACCCACCCCCAAGGAAGTTAGGTTCTGGAAGAAGTGTGTGCCTTGTGACGGATCTACCTGATAGTTCTCCAATCCTGCCTCCACAATCACCTGTGCACTGCTTATATGAGGCCACTTCACAGGTATGCCAAGCCAGGGATCGCTCGAGCCCCAGCGTCCGGGACCAATGAGTAGACATTTGCGTTCTTCCTTCAGCAGAGTGCGGTTAATTCTTTCCACCTCTTCTGCTATCTGAGGATTCCAGCTAGGTGTATATTTGTCTTTCTCTCCGGTCTTGACATATACGATGTCTGTGATATCGTTGATGATGCCATGGCCTATGGCATTGTGGCTCCTGAGCAGGCATGCATCGTCGGGCACTGTTGTCAGGTCTTCGTCCAATTGCATGCGGTTGTCCACCATAGGACGTATCTGGAGGAGATAGAATTCACCAGTCTTATCTTTATTGATATTGCAAGCAAACTCTATTTCCACTGGACGTTTCATTTCGGCCTGTCCCAATTGAAGAATCAGTCGCAATAGTTCTGGCATGGGCCATACTCCGTTCTGCAACACACCGGCAAAGGAAATAATCTTGCGATTGCGGCCTTCGTAGAAACCATCGTAGATGCATTGGTCCATTGGGTCGAAGGTGGAGCATATCCATTGCAACGAACCATCGTTCTCTGCATCTCTTACGGAAACCTTAACCAGATTAAATCCGTCATCCACCTGGAATGTTGGCCTTTGCTTGAATCCTTTCTCGTCAACGGCAACCTTGGTTTCAAGTGCCAGAAACGATGTTTGTGTGTCGCGGAGAGCAATGTCCATTTCCGACATCTGTAGCACTTGCTGAGGATGGTGTGGGCATACTCTCAGGGCTGTACCACCATCCACGATATATTTACCCAATCCCATAGCCAAAGATACGGTACCTTCTTCGGCCTTTTCATCACCGATAGGGTAGTAGTTTACCGAACGTGCCACACCCGAGACATTGGGGTAGAATCGCGTGCCATATTGTTTGCCAACAACCTCTTGTAGTATCACCGCCATCTTCTCTTGGTCTATGACATTAGATGTGGCTGTCATATAGTCCTTGCTTCCCTTGAAGTATACCGATGCATATACGGCCTTGATGGCATTGGAAAGCATTTCAAGACGACAATATTTGTCCTCATCGTATGGTATCATGTAGGTCGAGTAGATACCAGCGAATGGTTGGTAGTGGCTATCCTCCAAAAGCGATGAACTACGGATGGCCAGAGGGGTTTTTACCACCTCAATGAATACTTCCAAGTCTGCCAGTAGTCTATGAGGCAAGCGTCCGCGCAAGAAGCATGTGAGCATATCCTCGTCAGAGATGTCGCTCATGGCTATGCCATATAGGTCGTTGGTTTCCATGAACTCGTCAAAGATGTCGGTACACAGAACCAATGTTTTGGGAATGTGAAGAAGTTCCGAATGTTCTATCTCGTTTTCACGTACCTTCTTTATCATTCTGTCCAAAAACGCCAGACCACGTCCTTTACCACCAAGCGAACCCTCACCGATACGTGCAAAGTTGGAATACTGGTCAAAGCGTTCTCTCTGGAATACAGCCACCACACCCTGGTTCTTCATCTTACGGTAGGCCACGATGGCGTCCAGAATAATCTGTCGGTGCACATCGACATCCTGTTGCTTGTCCCATGTTATTTTCTTTAGAAATTCTGCTATTGGGAACAATGCACGGCTCGACAACCATCGGCTCACGTTGTTGTGTCGGAGATGGTATTGCAGAGAGTCGATGGGAAGGGTCATGATGTTGTCCTGCAACTCTTTGAGGTTGTGTATACGTGCCACTTCCTGCATGGTGTTGGGGTCTCGGAATACAAAGTCGCCAAAACCGAAATAACGGCTCAGCAGGTCGCGTATTTCCACGTTGAGCACCTTGGAGTTCTTGTCAACAAAACTTGCACCGCATTTCCATGCCAATTCTTGACGAGCAGCCTCGCTGGATTCCATTATCAAAGGCACATATGGGTCACGTGCACGAATACAACTCAATAGTTTGTAACCTGCCATTTCGTCCATCTGTGTGCTATTGTTGTAGATGGGGAAACGACAATCGGAAATCACTCCCAATGTATTATCGGCGAACTGTTCGTATAGTTTCCATGCCTCTTCGTAGGTTCGTGCCAGAACTATCTTTGGTCTGCCTCGCATTCGCAAGGTCTCCAATGAACTATTCAGCGCTTCGCTGGCAAAGGCAAGAGACTGATTCAGGATATACTTATATAGGTTGGGTAGGATGCTGGAATAGAATCTTATCGTGTCTTCTACCACCAAAAGCATCTGTACTCCGGCAGAACGTATGTCGTGCTCTAGATTCATCTTGTCTTCCATGAGTTTGATGATACTGAGCAACAGTTCCGTATTTCCCAACCAGCAGAATACATATTCAAAGGCTGAAAGATCCTCGTCCTTCATGCGTCGTGTCACACCATGACTGAAAGGTGTCAGCACCACAATGGGGGTGTTTGGATTGTGGTTTTTCACACTGCGCGCAATGTCAAAGACATCGTTGTTCTCCGCCGCTGGCATACAGATTACTAGGTCTATGTCGCCATAGAGCATCTTTTTCCTTGCCTCGGCCTCGGTGGATACCTGGATGAAGCGTGGAGGGAAACGAAGACCCAGTTTGGCATATTCCGTGAATATCTTCTCGTCTATGCGTCCGTCGTCCTCCAGCATGAAGGCATCGTATGGGTTGGCTATGAGCAGCACGTTGCAGATGCGTTTTTGCATCAAGTCAACAAATGGTGTGTCTTTCAGTTGCATGGTTACAAAGATACAATAAAAAAGTCAGAGGACGAAGTTGCCTCTGACTTTTTATCAAGTATGGTATTGATATTATACAATTCCTTGTGCCATCATAGCCTTGGCAACCTTCATGAAGCCAGCCACGTTGGCACCCTTCACATAGTTTACATAACCGTCGGCTTCGGTACCGTACTTCACGCAGTTCTCGTGGATGTTCTCCATAATCCAGTGCAGCTTGTTGTCAACCTCCTCGCTTGACCAAGAGATACGGCCAGAGTTCTGTGACATCTCCAAACCGCTCACAGATACACCACCAGCGTTG
>JAFYMW010000123.1 GCA_017548165.1 Bacteroidaceae bacterium | reverse complement strand
GCATCGTATGAATCCTGATTGACAGCAAATATAACAACATATAGTTACAACAAAATTACAATAGCAGCGATTATCTCAAGTGGGTAATCGCTGCTATTGGTTGTATAGATACACTGACCTGTAGTTTATCGGATGCTTACTCTAATTTCTCCTAAAATAGAAAATAAAAATGCACCGAGATACCCGGTGCATTTTATGTATTTGTAAAATTTTATCACTCTGGCTTGATATCGAAATGAATGCCCTCTGATTCGTAATAAGCAGATGTAATCTGACCACGAGTACGAGTACAGCAATCACCGCTTACTGGCCACTGTGTTTGAGATGTCTGAGGTATTTCTGTTTCCTTCAGCCAAGACCATATTTCGGGATACTGCACTACAGAATATACATAACTGTGAATCTCGAATGTCAATCCATCGCCATAAACCGCACGAGCCACCTTAAGTGCTTCCTTGCACTGTGTGCCATCGATAAGAATCTCTATACCCTGCTTGGTATGATTGAGGACTACCTCTGTCTCAAATTCCTGACCTGCGACGGTGTACTTGACCTCCACTCTCTCGGTGATATAATTGTAATCCAAACCTGCACGGATATCGAAATCGTCTGGGATAGCGATATAGTCGCTGGGAATAGGAATCAGTATGCGAACATTCACTGTATCTCTCAAGTGAACAGAAGTTTTAATCTCGTTCCAATCCTTGTGCTCCTGCTGGTGGATATCCACTTCAATCTCACCCTCGGTGGGGAAACGTTCGTACTCTTCCTCATCATCATTGCCGTTATCACCTTCATCATTACCACCTTCGTTGTCATCGGTATTATCATTACCGTCATCCTCGGTGTTGCCATTATCACCAGTATTGTCGTCACCATCTTCTTCCTCGTTGTCATTATTACCATCACCAGGAACAACAGGAGTCTCAGGAACAATCTTCACAACCCAATCATCATAAACACCATCTGCGGGTACCTCACCATCACCCTTCTTTGCGTAGAAGTCAAGGCCAATATAATAATTTCCCTTATAATAATAAATCTTATAAAGATTAGACCAACTGCTTGCATACTCTGCCATTGCCTTGATTCCATTGAAGCCATCTGTCATCAAAGCAGAATTGTTGGTTGCAGAATTGTCACACTTACCTGCATTAAAATTATAAACATGCTGCCAATTACCACTGTTTTCCAAAATCTGGAGATTCTCAAAGCCAGCAGTACCATTGATACCAGTATGAAGTGCACCATTGTGATCTCTGTAAGAGTACTGGTGGTGAGCACCACCTACATGCTGTACGAAATAACGAGTGTACTTGGGCATTTCGTCACAAGCATCGGGACATGTGGCGATATATGCCAACACCTCTGCTGCCTCTTCAGCAGAAATCATGGCAGGTTTGTTAGTCCACATATTGCCATTGACATCACAACCTCTGGTCCTATTATTCACATATATACTCACTTCTGAGGATTTGGTCTGAGACATATACTGGGGAATTTCAACACCACTATCGTCATTGCTACATGACGATGCCATACCGAGAACTGCGACGAGTCCAAAAAGTTTAAATAGATTCTTCATATTTTTAGGTTTATTATATTTCTTATCAGCCCACATCATATAATAGTTAATAGAACTTTTCGTTTGCAAATATATTCTATAATTTTAATACGAAAAGCATTTGATACGATATATTATATAATATTTGCATTTTTTTAGACATTTGCAGATTGAGTCATTTGACAAGTAAAGACGAGCCTTTCGTGCCCGTCTTTGCTTGATTTTATGATAATAAGAAGTACTACCTTACCACCACCTCGTCCAGGAACAACCATCCGCGGCGTGGAGTGCGCTGAGCTGTTATATGCAGATAACGTGCCTTTTGTACAGACTCTATCTTATAGGGCTGTACTGCAAAAGGAGCCTCGTACAAGTCTACAGGCATTTTGCACTCAGATGATGCAATATTGCTATTATCCTCTCTCAAGAACGACACATTCACTGTTGCTGGCAGATAAATCTCTGGACCAAGAATCTGAAGGAATGACAATTCAACTGACGATACCTCCTTCTCCTCACCAAGATCAACGACAATATCTATATCACGTATGAAACCCTGCCAACGTTGGTCATTGTTGTTCCATGTGCCACAGATGCCATCAGTAAGAGTGCTATCACCTCCTGCCTTATAATAAGAGTTATAAGGGTTGTTGTAAGTTACCTTAGTACCAAGTCCAACATGCTCTACAGATTGAAGAGACTCATGACGTTCACCATATTCATTGCCTAAGTCAAAAGCGTTGACACCTACCGCACGCATACTATCGGCAACAGAGATTGCCCATTTATGGAACTCTTCATAGGAACGTGTACGTCCCAAACCACGCTCCGCTATCGCCAAGGCACGAGGCCAAATCTGATATTCAAGAATTTCGGGTGTAGGAACATATTCGGTGAAGATACATGCCTGTATACCCAACAAGTGTCCAGTGGAGGTTGCCTCTGCACAAAGAGCGCTGTCCAAAGGAACATTGTAGATGTGAGAAAGAGGACGATAGCCACCCATTGCCTCGGGTTGTCCCTGTGGACGATCCTGATAACTATCCAGATAGCACCAATTGCTTGGACACATGATTACGGCATGTCCCAGACGAATAGCCTCGGTAGCGGTATCGGGATTGCGCCATACCATTATTATCTGGGCACTATCGGCAGGATTGTCTGTCAAGCCCTCGTCCCACACAATCATACGCTTGCCTAGTCCCTCCACAATCTTCTGTATACGGCGCATTGCCTCGGGCTGAAGACCCTTTTGAGTTGCCGATTCGTCGCCACCAACATGAATGTATGGAGCGGGGAATATCTCTGCCACCTCGGCAAGAACATCAGCCATAAACATATAGGTGCTGTCCTTTGTCATATCCATCTCAGCATGATTATAGCCCACCCAGGGATAAGCCGCCACAACCTCCTCGCTATGAGCAGGAAACTCTATCTCTGGCACGATGGTAATGCCACGTTCCTGTGCATAAGATACAAGTTCGCGCATTTCGTCTTGAGTGTAGAAACCACCAAAACCATTTTGAGCATCAGAGAAAGCTGGTGTGAACCACTCATTGCCCTTTGTCTCCTCAGTAGCACAAGGACGCTGGGCCCACCATTCTTTCCATGTCTGGTGTGTACGCCATGCGCCAAGGTCGGTCAGTCGTGGATATTTCTTTATCTCCAGACGCCATCCAGCAGCATCGGTAAGATGCAGGTGCAGGGTGTTAAGACCATAGTTACCCATAAGGTCTATCTGACGCTTCAGAACGTCCATAGGATAGAAATGACGGCTAACGTCTATCATCACTCCTCGCCATTCCATCTGACGAGTCTCTTCCTGGAAAGATTTATTGTTGCACGACACCATTGCCATAGCAACAAGGAAGATTGAAAGGATTAATTTCTTCATATTATTATATTTTTTCTCTTTGTTTTACGGACGCTACACGTAGTGCCCCTACAATTCGTTTACTGGTTTCAAGGTTTCTGGTTTCAAGTTTAACCGCTCACCCGTTAATCTCTAACCGGCACCCCGCCCTTGAATGATCCGTGTACTTCCGTAACACCTGTCTGGTTGGCAATCTCCTGATAGTTCTCTGCACTTACACCAGCACCTGCCAATATGCACAAGCGCCCCCCAGAAGCCTGCACCAGTTCCTTTAGCATGGGGATACCTTCATAAGCAGAAGGTTTCTGGCCAGAAGTGAGCAAACGGTTACATCCCATAGAGATAATCTCTTCAAGTGCCTGCATAGGATTATTGCATACATCAAATGCGCGATGGAACGTTATGCCTAGCTCTGCCCTACCATGTTCTTTTTGCCATTCCTTTGCCACGGCAATCCATTTTTGACAAGTTGGGATATCCAAAGCGCCATCTCCTGCCAAGGCACCGATAACGATACCATCAGCACCTTCCTCGAGTGACATAACGATTTCATCACTCATCTGACGAGCCTCATCCTCATTGTAAATAAAATTACCCTCGCGTGAGCGAACAAGCACATGCACCTTCACACCATTGGCATGGCAAAGGACAACGGCCTCTCTTATCTCCTCTCTGCTTGGCGTAAGTCCATCAAGTTCTAAAGCAGTACATAGTTCTATGCGGTCTGCCCTACCCTCAACGGCACGACGCACACTAGGGATATCTGGACAACAAACTTCTATTATCATTTTGTTATTATTTTAGGACTCTCCCACACCCCATCTAAAAGAGATGGGAGAGTCCATCGGCTTTCCGTTTTCTGATTTCTGTTTCCGAATGTTCTACTTCAATACCAGCACATAATCCACTACGTCGACTTTGGTGGGCAGAGTTATGCTGATGCATTCCTTGCCTTTAGCAAACTTTACCTTGGCACCACCTACAAACTCTGTCACAGACTTCACCTTACGCTTCAATGGCAAATGCAAAACTCGCTGACCATTTTCATCCATTTCGATTTGGTCAAGAGCAGTGATATGCAGATAGAGCTTGTCATCCTTCATGGTGCTCACACCCCACTTCTGTGGTTTGATATCACCAGCATCTGTGCCATAAATTGTTTCGCCATAGACAGAAGTCCATTCACCAAGTTCCTTCAAGCGCTCAAGAGCCACAGCAGGCAACTCACCATTGGGCTGGGGACCGATGTTCATAAGCAGATTGGCACCCTTACCAGAAGTATTGATAAGCAAACGAATGATATCAGCAGAGGTCTTGTAGTTATTGTCAATAACCTTATAACCCCACATACCATTCATTGTTTGACAAGTTTCCAAAGGCAGGCGACTCACCTTTGCTGCATGCTTAGCAAAACCACTGGTCATTTCTCCTGGCAGGTCACGCTCAAAAATCTGTATATCCTCGCCCTCAAAAGGTGCGCCATGATGGTTGTTGCCCACAAGACAAGCAGGCTGCAGCTTGTGTATCATCTCATACTGAGCAGGCAATTCCCAATTGAAGGGCACAGAATCCTCCTCATGATCCCACCAGCCATCAAACCAAATAGAACCTATGTCACCATATTCGGTAAGAAGCTCTGTCAACTGAGCATTCATAAAGTCATAATACTGTTTCCAATTCGCTGTAGCAAGAGTCTTACCACAATTAGTGCCAGTACGTCCCATTGGATAATCATCACGCATCCAGTCAATATGGCTATAATAAAGATGTAAGCGGATACCCTCCTCACGGCAAGCCTCAGCCAGTTCCTTCAGAACATCCTTGCCGTATGGTGTAGCCTCTACTATATTGAACTTGCTCTGCTTGGTGTGCCACATTGAGAAGCCATCATGGTGACGTGTGGTGAAACAGATGTACTTTGCACCTGCAGCCTTGATACTACGCACCCACTCACGTGCATCGAAACGGTGTGGATAGAAAGCATCAGCCACCTTGGCATACTCATAACGGTCGGGCACAGCATTCTGCAAGTACCACTCACCCTGAGCAAACATACTATATATACCCCAGTGCAGGAATATACCCAACTTCATATCACGGAACTCCTCACGAGAACGCAAGTTTGCCTCTGTGGGAACATACTCGCCCTGTGCCTTCACACTAGTGAAAGTCGCCAAAGCCAATGCTAATGATAATAATACCTTTTTCATGATTATAAGACCCTCCTCCTTACCAGTCCACGCGTCGAACAGAAGAGTTCTCCCCTCTCGAGGTACAGAAACACATTCAGTGTTTCTTCTAAAGACCTCGCTCGCCCAAGGGAGGGGAGTATAATGTATGGAGTATGAGGGATAATTAGTAGTTAATAAATGAATTTACAAGATGTCTTCTATATAGCGAATGTAACTTCTTCCCTCCTATGGGAGGGGTAAAGGGGACCTCCACTTATCCCTGAACACTTGTAGCTGATGCGTCCTTATCAGAATCCTGCAGGTTCAGCAGGTCATGAGTCGCTTTCTTCTCACTTTGACGAGGAGTGATTGTTACTTCTACCTTCTCACCAGCCTTAACCTGTACTATTTGGTAAGAAGCCAAAACATCACCACCTACCAAACGAGTTCCAGTAACAAGAAGATAAGAACCCTCAGGAAGATCCAAGCCATTCTGGAATGGGTTGCCAAGAGTTTGATCTTCATCATCAAAGTTCAAAGACTGTGGTCTGCCATCAACCAAAAGAGACAATGAAAAATCAGTAAAGTACTGGATTGTTTCGGGAGCTTTTACAACCAACACACCGTTACCAGATGTATTCTGGGCTTTGGGGGTACAACCTTCAACATACGCTGCACCAGTAGCATCCAACCACGCCTTCATACCCAAAGCGCGTGCACCAGCCACCTTGAACACCTCCAAACTGCGTGAGTCTGTAACCTTATGCTTTGCCACAGAAACAGCGCTCATATACACCTTGATAGGATTGCGTTCGTCATCAACAGTTATATTCTCATCCACCCACTGAAGCCATGTGTCTGGAGTAAGACCAGAGGGCAGAAGTTCTGCAAGTTCTTCCATATAAGGACGGAGAGGCTCGGTAGCAATACGTGTTGCACTATCCTGCAATGCCTCCATAGTAACATCACGCAAATCCTTTTCGCTCAATCCCTTTATCAAATACTCCCTTGCACCCTCCTCATTCTCAGCCTCAGCCAAGAATGTCTCGATTACTTGCCAGTTGCTACGGGCCTTGCGAAGAAGTTCATCCTCGCCCCAGTAGAATGTTGCCTGCTGATAAGCTACACGTATGCTATCCTCCTTCATCAAACGACGACCATTCACACTCACTGTGTCAACAATGCTACGATCAGGTTCTGGCAATGAAGAAACAGGAGCATATAGGTCAAGTTCCTGAGCATAATCGCTCTTGGCGGTAAGTGAAGGAGTAATGGTTACTTCTTCCTGCTTGGCAGGTACATACACTGCATTGAACATATCACCAGTGCTCACCCATACCACCAAATCACCGAAACCTGTGGTGAATGAAGCCTTACCCTCAGCATCGGTCTTCTGTGTGGCAATAGGATAGAACTCAGCATAATTATATACGCGGAAGTCCACAGTAGCATCAACAATGGGAGTACCCTCAGCATCCACAACCTGCACCTTCAGGTTCTTTGTAGGAGCATAGGTTGACAAACAGTTGATTTCGGTATAACACTTATCACGACCAAGAACCTCTTCTCTACCATCATAATCTGCGCCAAATACACGGGTATGAACCAGCATCGCTCTAGAAGAGGCCCAGTTAAACCAACCCTTATCCAGAACCGCCTCTGGTTCGCAAGCGCCCATAAAGCGCCAACGACCATTACCTTGGTCATCATCAGCCACCCATACTTCAACCCAAGCATGGTTGCTGTCGGTATGTGACCAACGGGGGCAATATACCTGACGAGCAGGGATACCTACGGCACGCATAGCAGCAACTGTAAAGGTACTCTCCTCACCACATCGTCCAATGGCATTTGCCATAGTGGTCAATGGAGGTGATGTACGGCCATCGCTGGGCTGATAACTTACCTTCTCATGACACCAATGGTTTACCTCCAATGCTGCCTCCTCCATAGTCATATTCTTGATACGTGGAGCAAGTTCCTCATAAATTACCGTACGAGCATCATCAAGTGCCTCATTGTTCACACGCACAGGAACGACAAAGTGCTTCCACTCTGTTTCTGGCACCAACTTTGCCCAAGGCATTTCACTACGAGCACGCTCGGACATTGCCACCTGACGTTCCCAATATTCACGTGAATAATCGACACTGTCCGATGTGGGCATATACTTGTAGAGGAATGCCACATAATCGGTCTTTTCACTTTGGCATGAACCTAAAAAGAATAGGCTTACACACAAAACTGCTAATGACAAATAATTTCTCATGGTTTATATTGTTTTATTATTGTTTTTAAGATAAACTAGATAATATAGAAAAACTATAGAATATAGAGTCCCCTATTACCTCTCAATTCCCAGCCTCCTCAGTTCCTCCTGTTTCTTAGTCTCCAGGAATTCATAGATGCCGCACAGGTGCTCACGCACCTTGCCGCCACCAAATTCATACACCTTGGTAACAAGACCATCGAGGAAGTCACGGTCGTGGCTCACCACTATCAAAGTACCATCAAAGTCCTGCAATGCCTGCTTCAGTACATCCTTGGTCTTCAGATCAAGATGGTTGGTAGGCTCGTCGAGGATAAGCAGATTCACAGGTTCGAGCAATAGTTTCAGGATTGCCAGTCGTGTGCGCTCACCACCAGACAGCACCTTCACTTTCTTCGTGCTCTCCTCGCCACCGAACATAAAGGCACCCAGCATATCACGAATCTTCAATCGTATCTCGCCCTTGGCAACATCATCTATTGTTTGGAATACAGTCAGTTCACCATCCAACAGCGAAGCCTGGTTCTGTGCAAAGTATCCAATCTGCACATTGTGACCTAGTTCCAGTTTGCCTTCATGCTCTAATTGTTGCATGATACACTTTACCAGAGTGGACTTACCCTCACCATTTCTGCCTACGAAAGCAATCTTATCGCCACGCTCCACAGTAAGATTCACTCCGCTGAATATTTGCTTTACCTTGCCTGTGTCTGGATTCTCGAAAGACTTTGCCACATCAGACATCATCACGGGATAACTACCTGAACGCGGACTGGGCGGGAACTTCAGTCGCAATGCACTTGTATCCTCTTCGTCCACCTCGATGAGTTCAAGTTTCTCAAGCATCTTCACACGGCTCTGCACCTGTAGGGTCTTGGAGTAGGTTCCCTTGAAACGTTCGATGAAATCCTTTGTCTCCTGAATCATCTTCTGCTGCTCCTCATACTGCTTCTGTTGCTGGGCACGGCGTTCCTTGCGCAATTCCAGATAGTGCGAATAACTTGCCTTATAGTCATAGATGCGCCCCATGGTCACCTCTATGGTGCGTGTAGTGATGTTGTCCACAAACTTACGGTCATGACTGATAACCACCACAGCCTTGCTGCTCTCGCGAATAAAGTCCTCAAGCCAACCGATACTTTCAATGTCAAGATGGTTCGTAGGCTCGTCAAGAAGCAATACATCGGGATTCTTCAGCAATAGCTTTGCCAATTCTATGCGCATGCGCCATCCACCAGAGAACTCACTAGTAGGACGGTTGAACTCCTCTCTCTTGAAACCAAGACCGAGCAAAGTCTTTTCCACATCCTCCTCAAAGTGAGTCATATCAATAGCATAGAACTTCTCTGACAGTGCGCTTACCTTTTCAATGAGAGCCATATACTCGTCGCTCTCATAATCTGTACGCACGGTCAGTTCCTCGTTTATGCGATTTATCTCGGCCTCTGCCTCGTGCAGATGTGCAAATGCTTGGCATGTCTCCTCAAATACGGTACGACCATCCTCTGTCATTAAATGCTGGGGCAGATATGCAATTACCGTATCCTTAGGTGCCGACACCGTACCACGAGTAGCACCTCGCACACCTGCCAAAATCTTCAGCAGTGTACTCTTGCCTGCACCGTTCTTGCCCATCAAAGCAATACGGTCCTTCTCATTAATCTGGAAAGATATATCCTTGAACAATGTCGTACCGCCAAACTCCACGGTAAGTCCATCAACTGTTATCATGACCTATTCTTACTATTTAAGTATAATTTGTTCGCAAATTTAGTCAAAAATATATAAAAAAGCAAATATAAGTTCATTCATTACCACACATACCCCATACTAATATTATGGCTGGGCACACATTATCGTAGCCCAGCCATAAATATTTAGCGATTTACTGTGTCTAATGACATTATACTATAAACTGCAACTAATATTTGCATGTCACTTAATACACTATCTTCTTGCCATTTTGAATGTAGACTTTTCCGTGTATCGGATATCTCACTCTACGTCCCTGCAAGTCATAGTAAATTGACGACATTGGTTTCTCTGTTTGTATTTCTGAAATACCTGTAGTAAATGCCACATTACATACATCAGACCAAGAAGAAGTACGATTGTCATTAATAGCACGCACTATTACCTCATACCTTGAATCTGGATTCAGTCCTTCAAATAGATATTGAGTCTCCGTTGTTGTATAGGTCTTGACATTATGCATTGCAGCCCTTGCAGATGCCTCGAGTCCCAGTTCTTCTGCAGTAAACTCACCATCATAAAGAGCCAAATGAGTAAGATACATTCTGCTCTCTGGTTTGATATTAAACAAGAACAATGTTTCTATATTATCTGTAGGATATAACAACAGATAACCTTCCTCTGTAAATTCAAAGGGCACATTCATCGCACTTGATTTCTCGGTAACAACATTCACAACACCCGACACCTTTGTTCCTTCGTTATATGGTTTTACCTTCAGCACCAACGTGAAACGTGCCGTTGAAAGAATTGTAAAGGTTGGAGACCTTAGTGTTCCCTTGGTTGTACCTGTGCCAAAACGCAATTCATAGGGAGACTGGAACAAGGCAGAACCAGAGAAACCTTTGTTGTCAAGGTAGTCTGACAATTTAGCACCTATATCAGTAAAACCAGCAGTTGATTTATATGTTCCGTCAAAACTTTCTTCGATAATTTTAGCCTCCTCAGGAGATTTCTTTCCAGAATATTCTGTTAGTTGCAGTTCATAACTTTTAGCGTCAGGAACTGCTGGCCATGAAAGCATAAAAGAACCAGACTCCATCAATGTAGCTTTGGGTGCAGGAACTGCAAGTTCGGGATACAATGCCTTGAAAGAAATATAACCGTTAGCATCTTCCGAGATATCTTCTATAGGCTTACCCATAAACTTTGTCCCGTCAATATTCTTATTATAAAGAATAGCGGCAGGATTAGTTTTGTCTGTTAAAGCCGTCACACCTAATGAGCCTGGGAATGGGTCTGCTTTAAGAGATGCTGCTGTTGCCTCCTTTTTTCCGTCGGCAGGAATAATGGTCATTCGCTGATGTGATGATGATACATTGACAGAATTCTCTTGCCATGCTTGAGCATTATAATCAACATGAAAAACCATTAGACCATGACCATACAAAGCTGAATCAAAACCCTTTAGCTGGCGATTCTCCAACAAATAGAATTCATCCTTATTGGCATCATTATAAATAATGTATGCCTCAGGACTATCTACCAATGGTTTCATACCGGCAATATCCTTTTGCGAGGTCAGTTCAACTGGTTCTAACCATCCCATACACCAACGCTCAAAAGAAGTATAAGCAGCTGGAGTGCAGGAATTGTTGTTATAAGAACCTGACGCCATCAAATCCCAAAAACCTGTACCGAAGTTATTATTTCCAGAGGTATCGTAATGGTCCATCAACCCCAAACAATGGCTAAACTCATGACATATAGTACCAATACCATCTATTTCTGTACCTTTATTACCACGAAGCTCAGAACTGCATGCATATTGTGAAACATTCACACCATCAAGTTTCAATGGCTGAGGCACGACCCAAGAATGAGGCCAGATTGTATTTGCTGATCCGCCTTGAGCCTCAGCATATCCAGCATATACTATAAAGACTTGTTCTACCACGCCATCTCCATCCCAATCATAATCTTTGTAATCAACATCATTATCTGCTAATAAAAATGATTCTTTTGCAAATGCCTGGACACCAATATCCGAGCCATTAGAATCATTGCCGCCATAAGCATACATTGGTTTAGACAAAGTATATGGACCTGCCACATCCAATTCTAAATCAAACATTCCGTAACTCTGAGCCAGGAAATAATCACGCACAGAACCTGTCATACCATAACCAGTGTAGTTCAATGTATTGAACACCTCGTTGAAAAGCGCGTTAGGATTGGATGTGCTATAAGAATTATCCTTAAAATTAACCAATATAACCAATCCTCGTTTTTTACCAGTTAGGGATTTCAAGAAACCATGTTGTTTCTGTCTCTGTACACGACTACCATTAGCAATGGTTCTTGCTCCAGATGCCTTGTACAACATATTTTCTACTTCGAAATAAGACAACACATGGTAGCGTCCATCTTCCTTCATAGCTATGATTTCACCTCCATCAGCCTGCCAGTAATGACAAAACTCATCACCACGCAAAGAGACATTATACTCCAAGTTACCCACCATAATTCGTTGGGTAATAGGTTTGGCAGGTACTGCACAGACATGAATAGGTGGACATATCAGAGCTATCAAGAAAACAAGCAATTTATATATTTTATGCATATATGTATTCAAACTATCATGTTAACATACATTATATATCTAAAACCAGAAAACAAAGGACGCCCACAAATGTAAGCGTCCTTTGTATTTAGATACTTATCAAATATTATAATTTAACACTTGATTTCTCTACCTTCTGATTGAACATTTTGTTAAGTTTCAAATCAGCCTTAACTGCAGAGAAGGATTTTTGGGCAGTCAAATTAGACTTAGCAATTGCCATGTTACGTGCAAAGGCATTGGCACCAGGAAGAACTATCTCTACCTTACCATTCATGCCTGCATAGTAACCAGAGCTTCCCATATAGATGATACCTTGATAATTGGTACCATTAGATGCTGCAAATACAGGGAATGTGATTACACCCTCTTCAACCTTACCAAGATAACCAGCACCCTTTACTGTTTCAAAAGCATTAGAAGCAAGATAACGTGCGCCATGAGTCACGAATGACATCTCACCATAGCCCCAATCCATACCAAGAGACTGCTGCTGGATGTAAACACCCTCTGCATCAGTTGCATTTACCTCAAGATACATGCCATCAGGAGCAAATGGAGGAACACCCTCTACTGAGCCATAAGTATGCACTGCCTGATTGAAAACATTCATAATACGATACAAGCCAGGAGTTTCATTGCTCTCAAGAATCTCTACTTCGTAGGTAGGCAGAGGAGCGTCGAAGAACATAGGAGTCAAGATATCATCGGTAAAATAACCTGTACCGAGAGACTGCCAAGGACTTGCACCAGCACCATAATATTCAAATGAAGTTGTTGCAACATTCTTTGTTACGCCATCAACCAAAACCACAACGATAATCTGGAACTTGCTACCACCTAATTCCTCTGCATTGAAAGGAACCTCGATACGGCCAGCAGCCTCAACACTCATAGCCTCCAATTCGCCAGCAGCAATAGCATCGGCAACAGCAGCAGCATCTACATCCTGAGGCATTACGATAGCCTTAACATCAGTAGCATCTGAACCAAGAGCAAGGTTACCTACAGCATATACTTTTTCATCAGGAGAGGTGAATATACCAGCATATTCTACAGCTGCACTATAATCGGCCTTTACATAACCGGGGAAAAGTACACTGATTGATGTTGAAGTAGTCTTGTTCCAACCACCACCAGCAGCAAAGATATAGTAATAAGGAGCAATAGAAACTTCACCAGGCAGGCCATTCTCTTGGTAGTCAAGAACTACATTGTAATTCCACAAATCAAGAGTCATACCAAATCTATAAGGATGGATAGCAATAACATTATCCTCATAAGTAGGATGCCAATAACCTGTGTTAACATCACTAAAGATCACATAGTCCTTATCAAGAATTGTTCCCTCGTAGTCAGTTCCTGCAGGCATTACCGTGAATTCAAAATACTTATCAGGACCATCCTTATAAGCACCACCTGCAATGTAACCACCATCTTCCAACATCTGATCGTAAGGATTTACAATACGATAGACATAGGGATTAAGCTCGTTCTGCTGAATCTCAACATCAAAATATGTTACATCATCATAGATGAATGCATCAGTCATCTTACCCATACCCAAAGACTTCCAAGGTGCAGGGCAAATAACTTTCATCTCAACGGATGACCAACCATACTGGGTAGCATCCTCTGCATTAGCAACTGACAAAGTGAACTTGTAAGTAACATCATATTCCAATTCACCAACTACCTTACATTCAATTTGAGCAGTAGTAGAACCTTCTGCGAATGTAACCACACTGGGAACCTCAAACAAAGGTGCAGTAGTCTCATCTGCCTCATACTTCAACTCAATAAAAGCATCTGCTGATTTATCTACACGATTGATATCAATCAAGAAAGAGCTTTCTGAATCTGTAATAGACACATTGGTCTTAACACTTTCTGGGAAATAAACCTGTTGGCCATTCTCGAATGTTACAGGTGTATAGTCATATTCCTCTGCACAAGAATAAAGAGCAGCTAATGCAGGGAACATTAATGCCATTGAAAGAATTTTATTAAACTTCATTTTAGTAATATTATAAGAAATCGTATTCATCGGTTGTGCAATCCTGCTTATGGAGATGAGTCAATAAGCATTGACTGCACAACCAATTTATGATTTATTTATTTTTATTTATTTGCGCCCCAAGGAGTATAGGCATCGCTAGGATCAGGGTTGTTATGGTTAACCAATGCTGTATTATTTGCAGACTCTGTCTTAACAATAACAAAGTTGGTCCAAGCGGGACGGCCGTTAGTATTAAGGATTGTCTGTGAATCCTGCCAGTTGGTACCCTCGTAACCACGAGTTACAGACATATCCAAACGCTTGATATCGAAGAAAGTATGACCTTCACCCCACAATTCCACACGCTTCTGGAATACGATTTCATCAATAGCATCTGTGCCCATATAGTTATAAGCAGGATCACGATGCTGCTTCATGAAGCTTGTCAGCAAATATATACCACTACCAGCAGAAACATGCTCGGCAGCCTCTGCCTCGATAAAGTACATCTCCTCAACACGCATCAAGGGCACTGCAGAAGAAGCACCTACCAGATAGTCTTCACCATCACCTGCATTGGGACGGAACTTAACTGAAGCATAAGCAGGCATTGTTTCCTTGTCTGTTACAGACATGAATGGAGTCATGCCCTCCAATGCAGAACCTGCGGGAGCAACCCACTGCTTCTTACGCCAGTCTGTGTCGCTGATGCGATCATACATGCTTCTATCAATAACAACATAGAGAGAAGTTGAAGCACCAGTGTAACCAAAGGTTGTCTGGTTGCTAACCCATGATGTCCAGTTGATAATACCAGTTTTAACAGCATAAGTCTCAGAATTCTGAGCTGCACACCACATAAAGTTAGCAGCATTGTTATAACCGGTTGATGTGCTCAAAGCAACAGACTCGCTCAAGGGAGCAACTCGTGCTGCCTCAATGGCCTTGCGTGCAAACTCCTTAGCCTTGGCATAATCCTCAACCCACATGTAAAGACGGGCCTTCAAACCATATACACAAGCCAAGTCGGGCATTGTATTGCCAAAAGTATTTGTCAAATTAACGATATACTTCTCAGCCTTGTCAAGGTCGTTCAAAATGAAGTTAAACATTTCTTCACGATGCACACGAGGATTGTTTGCTGCATCCACCTCAGTGGTGTTTTCGTCTACGATGGGTACAGTAAGATTTGTTACGTCTACACCCTCGCTGTTCTTTCCATCAGGGAAAATATCGTTGGGAAGGAACTCATACATACGAGCCAAATCCAAATACAACATTGCACGATATGCCAATGCACTACCAAGGTATCCCAAAGGACCTGCAGCTGCTGTTTCTTCGTCAATAGCACGTATAACGCCATTTACTGAACTAAGGAATCCATAGTAGTAGTTCCAGTGGAACTGTTGCTTCATATAGTCCTGACCCATAGCCTGGTTCTTGTTCCAAGAAATGAAGTGGCTATAGCCGGTCTCACCTACATGTGTATAGTCTCCGGTGAGCATGTCGCGCACAATAATCTCTGCGGGATAACCGAAATAGCAATGAGAATTTGTTGACCAAACATCTACCAAATAAGCAGGCATACCTTGAGCAAGACCTTCTGTAGCAGAGGTTGATTCGGCTACAATCTTGTCTGTTGCTACATCAGACTGGGGAAGGGTCTCTTCAACGCAACTTGTAAAAGCCAAAGCGCAAAGTGCTATAGCTGCGGAACCACCCAAATATTTATACATCTTTTTCATCTTAATCTTTGTCTTTTTTAGAATACTAAGTTAACACCGCATGAGAAAGTACGGATGGGTGAATACATCTGGCCGTTAGAACCACCTGTCAATGACTGACGAGGATCCAAACCTGCACGCTTGCTCCAAGTATAGATGTTGTCTGCTACGAGGAAGATACGGATCTTCTCCATATTAATCTTCTTGAGCATCTTCTTGTCGAAGGTGTAACCCAAAGTGATGTTACCCAAAGTCAAGTAAGAAGCATCTGTCAACCAACGGTCAGAGCTGCTTGTCATACCAGTGTATGAAGCCTGGAAACGAGGAATGTTGCTGCTTGCATTGTCGGGAGTCCATGCGTTCAAAGCATCAACGTGGATACCATAACCTGCAGAACCACCCATCAGGCTCTGATACTCAGAATCGTATACCAAACCACCAATCTGATACTGGAAGTCTACACTGAAGTCAAGACCCTTCCAATCAAGGCTTGTACCGAAACCGCCAAATGCCTTTGCCAACATGTCCTTACCAACATACTGGTCAGCCTCTGAATATGTTGTGGTAGCGATAACCTTTTCAACAATCTTAGCCTTATTCTCATCCTTCATTACATTACCCTCAGCGTCGGTCTTGTACACATTCTTGTAGTACATTGCAAGACCTGCCTTAGCGGGATCGTAGGCAGCATCACCTGTGAGTGCATAAGTATCCTCGGTGTAAACACCTGCATACTTGTTACCAAAGTATGTGTAGCGTGACAAACCTTCGGTGTAGTAGTAGCTACCGCTTGAGTAACCGAAGTAACCATCGTATTCCTGCTTCGTACGTTCTGGGTGCAACATTGTAATCTTGTTCTTGTTGGTAGACAAGTTTGCATATAAGCTCCAAGTCAAATTGCTGTTGCGAACCAAATCACCGCGCAAGTCAATTTCAAAACCCTGGTTGCTCATGTTACCAACGTTGGCAAGAGCAGATGTATAACCCAATGTGGGAGGATAAGGAATTGTTGCAAGCATGTCAACAGTACGGTTGTTATAGTACTCAGCTGTACCGCTAAGACGACCCTTGAAGAAGCTGAAGTCAACACCAACGTTGAACTTAGAGTTCTTCTCCCAAGTAAGTTCCTCATTACCCTTGGTGGTAGAGGGAGTAAGAGCGATATTACCGTTTGAGTTAGAAATACCATAGCGGCCAGTGTAGTAGTAGCTGTAGCGCATGCCCTGATCGTTACCATTCTCACCATAAGATGCCTTCAACTTCAACTCGTCAACCCACTTAGCGTTGAACCAGTTCTCCTTAGAGATCATCCAACCAGCACTTGCACTCCAGAAAGTACCCCAACGGTGATCGGGATGGAAAGCAGAAGAACCCTGACGCATGATAGAACCATAAGCGAAATAGCGATCAGCATAGTCGTACATAGCACGAGCCATCCAAGACTCGGTGTTATACTCGCTCAGGTAAGAACCTGTAGACTGAACATTGATAGCACCATCCAATTCCTTGTTGCCCTGTGAAGACATATTGCTCTTGCTACCGCTCAAATAGTAGTTACGATTTCTGAAATACTCATGACCAACCATTACATCGATGTTGTGCTGACCATAAGTCTGACGCCAATTCAAACGCTGAGCGAAAGTAAGGTCAAACTGACGAGAATGACTCTTGCCAACAATACCCTTGCTGCTCTTGTACTGACCGAAGTAGGGGTTAGTTACGCTTGTACCACGGCTCTCATATACATAAGCAGAGTTGGTAGAAGTGAATGTGAAGCCATAGGGCAGATATATGTCTGCAGTACCTACACCACGGAATCTGTTACCCTCAGAGTTGCTTGTGTTAACCAAAAGGTCAGAAATAGGGTTAGACTGATTCAAATAAGGACGAACCAAGCCAAGGTTGGTGATATCACCATAGTCATATGCCTTGATGCCAGCCTCTGAGTTCCACATGATGTTGCCCTGAGCATCGCGATAGAATACGGGGTAGATAGGAGCAATGTTCTGCAATGCGAACATATTACCAGATGAACCAGTATCACCCTCGTTGTCTACTGAATTGCTCTCAGAGTGAGTATAGTTCATGTCAGCAGTAAGCTTGAACCACTTCTTAGCCTGATAGTCAGCCTTGATACGACCAGTGAAACGCTCGTAACCAGAGTTGTATGTAATACCCTCGTGGTTCAAATAGTTAGCACTTGCGAAGAATGTGCTACGATCTGTTGCACCGCTAACACCCAGGTTGTACTCCTGACGCAAGCTGTTGTGATAAATTTCGTCTTCCCAGTTATCGGGAGTGATATAGTATTCCTTACCATCAGCACCAACAACAACACGACCCAAAGTAGCATTGGGATTCAACTTGCCGTTCAAACCAATAAGATACTGACCCTCGGGCTGAGTGAATACATTATAACGAAGACCGAACTCTGTGCTATTAATCAAGTTCTCGTTGGCCCACTTCCATGCAGCAACCTCGTCGTAGCCCAAACCATTGGCAGCACCCTGAACCTGAGTTGCCATAGCATAGTTCTTGAGCTTCTGATAGTATGCCTCATAGTAAGCAGCAGGATTGGTGATACGATTGTAATTACGACCACCCTTAGTGTTAGAACCCCACTTAGCGTCGAAGGTAATCTTTGCATCCTGACCCTTCTTGGCTGTCTTAGTAGTAACCATAATAACACCATTACCACCACGAGCACCATACAAAGCAGAAGAAGCAGCATCCTTCTGAACAACGATGCTCTCGATATCCTGAGTATTGATGTCGTTCAAAGAACCTTCAAAAGGTACACCATCCACTACAATTAGGGGATCCATACCTGCATTCAAAGAGTTGAAACCACGAATACGGATGCTGGGAGTAGAACCGGGCTGACCAGAAGCAGTAGTAATCTGCACACCAGAAGCCTTACCCTTCAATGCATCAGCAAAGTTGGTAGCCTGAACCTTACCAATCTCTTCGGTACCAACGATAGAAGCAGAACCTGTAAATGCAGAACGCTTCTGTGTACCATAAGCAATAACCATAAGCTCATCCAAGGCCTCTTCAACAATGTCCATTTCGACATACATACCGTTCTTTGCAGGACGTTCTACTGTCTTCATGGCGATGTAAGAGAACACGAGGGTCTTTCCAGCCTCAACATTAATCTTGAACTTACCGTCCAAGTCTGTCACAGCACCTTTAGTGGTACCCTTTACCTTTACAGAAGCACCGATGAGGGGTTCACCATCAACGGCAGACACTACTGTACCGGTGATTACTGTCTGCGCCCAGGCTGCAATAGTGGCAACCATGCACAGAAGCATCAATGAGAGTCTTTTTTTCATAAAACTGATTTGTGTTGATTAATTATTATTTTTATTTATTTTCTCTTGCTCTTACATTACACCTTATATATTATATATAGGCGCTATCTCTTTGTCAGGCATTTGGGCGATTTGACTATCAAAACGCGAGGATTTTAACCTTTTTTGTTGTTTTTAACAAATTTGCCCACAAAAGTACTAATTTTAATCAATCTAAACAAAGGAAAAGAGAGCAAAAACGGCACAAATATCGCTAAAGAGACAATATTTGCCTTTTTATTTGCGCTATGAACACATTTTAAACGTTTTTGTAGCATTTTGACACAAGCACACCAAAAGTGTATTAAACACAATCATTATCATGTTGCAAAGCGAATTACACCACAAGGCATACATTTAGCTCATTTTTCTGGCATAATTACTACTATATTGAGCAGAGAGCTTGCAAGATGTTACAACAACTCTTCTATTTTCTAGGAAAATCTCGGTTTTACAATTGTTACTTACATCACCCCTAATATATATAAGCCTCATATAGCACGTACATAATCTATCTGCCTACATCTTTAGAGGACAAAAGAGCTCAGATTTAACTCAAATTATTGCTGTCCGGTAAAACTTTTAATATCATAAAATCCCTCCCCGAAGCCTAGTAAAATCAGGCTTCGGGCATACAATTTCCAAAAGTAAGCCCCATTAATCAAAAAGAGTTGGCTCAGGTGGTGCCTTAAGTGCTT
>JAFYMW010000122.1 GCA_017548165.1 Bacteroidaceae bacterium | reverse complement strand
CCAATGCGATAAAGTTCAAACTATTGTTGAGGATGTTCGCCGTAATCAAGCGACAAACACCATTCGTCAAGAAACCAGACTTCATTTTTAAGTAAATAACAGAAAAAAGACGCAAATTTATTTGGTCATGTCCTATATTTCCGTGTTTTCTGTGTGAGATAAAATCTTTTCGGAGGGCAATTTATCCACCCCCTCCGCGCTTTGCGCTCGTCCCCCTGTCTCAGGGGGACAGTTTTGCAGTGGTGAGGGGATAAAACGACATTTCCGCAGTCTGGTGTGGCTGCGGAAATGTTTTGTATGTATATGTAAGCTCTTATAGGTTAGCGCATGTCGACGATTTCAAAGTCTGGGTATTGAGTGGCGGGGTAGGTGAAATCCTTTGCGGTGAGTCCGGCATTGGAGTTGAAATTGTCTATGCTGATACGGGTCCAATCGCCATTGTTGCGGATGCGGATGCATAGTGGGTCGAAGGTTTCTTTGTCGATACTAATGGTGATGACAGAGGGTTCGGCCTTGCGCTTCTGAGGTTTCATAGTAACTTCCCATACCTTGCGTCCACGCAATTCTGCTGATTTTGATGAGAGATTGAAACCTTGTTTATACATGCCTGCAAATGCTATTGGCGAGGATGTCTGCAACTCTTCTTGAGTGGGGGTAACAAGACTAACTTCCTTGGTGTCATAGATGAGATTCCACTGCTCTTTACCATTGAACCATGTGCATACTGCCTCTGTTTTCAGTACATACTTTTCACCAAGCATGTCCATAGTGCCTGTGATGATGTCCTTGGGAAGGGTCTTCTCGTAAACTGTAGTGGTGAAAGTGGCTTTAATACCTCCTTCAGTATTAAGGCGCTGTGCTGTACGGTCGAGGATGTCGCGTGGAGTGAGCTTGCTCTGAGCTATAGCAGATATGCTGTAAATTGCCATGAAAAGGGCAAAAACAATATACTTCTTCATGAGTGTAAACTGATAATGTGTGTATAATAATGAATTCTCTATCGCAGGTTTTCCATTCGGAACTGAAGATCTTCCTCGCTGATGCAGAGTACTTCACGAGGTTTGCTGCCATGAACAGGGCCAACAACACCTGCTGCCTCGAGCTGGTCCATGAGACGGCCAGCACGATTGTAGCCAATGGAGAACTTGCGCTGTATCATGCTGGTAGAACCTTGCTGATTCTGTACCACGAAGCGAGCAACCTCTTCGAACATAGGGTCGAGGTTCTGCAGGTTGACTTCTGGTGATTCTCCATCCTCGCCTTCCATGGCAACAGGGGGTAGGGGAGCGGGACCGAGATAACTCTGCTGGCATGCAATGTGGCGTGTGATGGCTTCAACCTCGGGAGTGTCTACAAAGGCACACTGTACACGTACTGGTTCGGCACCACTGAGAACGAGCATATCACCCTTACCAACAAGTTGCTGTGCGCCTGCACGGTCCAAGATGGTGCGGCTATCCACCATTGCACTAACCTTGAAGGCCATACGGCCAGGGAAGTTGGCCTTGATGGTACCGGTGATGATGTTGGTGGTGGGTCGTTGGGTGGCAATAATCATATGAATACCTACGGCACGAGCCAACTGGGCGATACGGCAGATGGGAAGTTCTATCTCCTTGCCTGCGGTCATAATGAGATCACCAAACTCGTCGATAATGACAACGATATATGGCATGAAGCGATGACCGTTTTCGGGATTGAGGTGGCGCGACTTGAATTTGTCGTTGTATTCGCGCAAATTGCGAGCACCTGCCTTCTTCAAGAGGTCGTAACGATTGTCCATCTCTACGCAGAGAGATTTCAGTGTCTGTACAACCTTCTGTACATCTGTTATAATAGGTTCATCAGCTTCTGTACCCTCGACCTGAGCCAAGAAATGATTGATAATTGGTGAATATACACTGAACTCAACCTTCTTGGGGTCGACCATGACCAGTTTCAGTTCTGCAGGATGCTTCTTGTAGAGCAGTGATGTGATGATGGCATTGAGACCAACAGATTTACCCTGACCTGTGGCACCAGCAACAAGCAAGTGTGGCATCTTGGCGAGGTCTACCATATAAATCTCGTTGGTAATGGTCTTACCCAGGGCCATGGGAAGTTCGAACTGTGTCTCTTGGAACTTGCGGCTGTTGATGATACTCTCCATAGACACAATCTGAGGACGGGCATTAGGAACTTCGATACCAATGGTTCCCTTGCCTGGAATAGGAGCAATGATACGTATGCCCAAGGCAGAGAGCGAGAGTGCTATATCATCCTCAAGGTTGCGGATTTTTGAGATTCTAACGCCAGGAGCAGGGGTAATCTCATAGAGGGTGATAGTAGGACCTACAGTTGCCTTGATACTTGATATCTTGACACCAAAGTCCTGCAGAACCTGTATGATTCTGTTTTTGTTCTGCTGCTGCTCTTCCATATCAATGGATGTGTCGACATCATAATGCTTAAGCAGATCTATGGTAGGATATTTGTAGTTCTCAAGGTCAAGCTTGGGGTCGTAGGGTTCGAGCTGACGAGTCTCATCCAGATGCGCCTCTTCCTCTTCAACACCCTTATGTATGGTCATGCTATGCTCTTCCTTATTGTTTTCACTGCTTTCAACGGGAGAGACACGTTGTTCACTCTCCTCATTGGCAATGACGATTTCAATATCCACATTTTCTGTTGCTTCAACAGGAGAAGGGGTGATGTTTTCGTCGGTTACATCGTTAAATTCAATTGTAGTGGCTGTTTCTGCGGGAGAGAGCCCTACGTAGTTGGCTGAAGATGAAGATGTAGAGTCTGCGGCATTAATCTCTTCCTCTATATCATCATTTTCTACATCAACAGTAGCATCGGCAGACTTTTTCTTGAATTTAATGTAGTCTGTGGGGGTAAGAATCTTACGAATGATGCGTATGGTCTCGTCAGAAAGGTAGATAAGATAACCTATAGCCGTGCATACAATAACAAGAAATGCGCCTACAGAACCAATCTTTGTCTTGAGAAACTCTATTTCCCAACGTCCAATCTCGCCACCTAAAGATATAACACTGTGAAAGTTATCAAACAATGGCTGAAGCAAAAGATGAAGAGCTGCCGAGGTCCATATCATCAGTATAGAGCAGTTGAGGAACCACTTCCACAATCTAACCTTGTAGACCTGCATGATACGGAGAGAGGCAACAATAAGAAATAAAGGGATAATAAATGATGGAATACCCCAGCATTCGTTGATAAAGAAACGTGCTGTGGTAAGCCCAAGAGTTCCCATCCAGTTATGAGCACGCTCGCCTTCATGCCAAGTAGAGTCTGGCAGGGCGGTGAACATATGAGAAGTGATGCTGAGCAAGATGAAACAACTAACGAGGAATAGTAACGCGCCAAAGCAGAAGCGTGTAATCTCGGCCTTGGACATTGTATCGGAATCCGTTTCTGGATTCTCGCCTCGCATCCCATTCCAAAAAGCTGAAATCTTCTGGAATATACCAACCTTGGCTTCTGGTTTCTTCTTTGCTGTTGGCTTTTTAGTGTTATTCTTTTCTGTTTTTGCGTTTGCCATAATATGTGGTTGTATCGAATTTGAACTGCAAATGTAATGCAAATTAATAAATTATTAGGTACAGAATGCCGTTTTTTTCGTTAGAATTGTATGTTTTTACCGACATTACTGATAAAACGTGGATGTATTGACGAAGTAATGGATGGATGTTTGGCATAACATCGAGAAATATCTTGAGTCAATATTAGCACCTAAGCATGCTTCAAAATGCACATTTGGTATGAAAGCGTATCGTTTTAGTGCCACTAAATTGCAGCTTTGCTTTGTTAATTGCTATATTATGATTATTTTTGTACTCAAATTGCGTTAATTTAACATCTATGAAGACGCTGGTAAGCAGGTACAACAAAAATCATATAGCACAATTACCCAAGATTCTTTTTCAAGGACGAATTATAGTTGTCCAAAGCGAGCAGGAAGTAGCCAATGCTGTAGACTACTTGAAATGTCAGAAGATAATAGGCATAGACACAGAAACCAAGCCTGTTTTTAAAAAGGGCCGAGGAATGAATCCCGTGGCATTGCTACAGGTATCAACACACGACACATGCTTTCTATTCAGACTGACACACACCGGACTAACAGACGAGTTGATTGACTTGCTGACGGATGAGGGAATAGTGAGAGTAGGGTTGTCGCTAAAAGATGATTTCATGCAGTTGTGCAGAAGGAGGTCGTTCTTGCCCGGCAATTTTGTTGAACTGCAAAGTTTGGCCAAAGAGATGGGTATAGTGGACCAGTCTTTGCAAAAGTTATATGCCAATTTCTTTGAGAAACGTATAAGCAAGTCACAGCAGTTGACAAATTGGGAGGCCGATGTGCTGACGGAACAACAGAAGCGCTATGCTGCCACAGATGCATGGGCATGCATACAATTATATGAGGAGATGCAGGAACTTGACAAAAGGGGATACATGCTGGAGATTATACCCGAACCAGAACCTCCAGCGCCTCCAGTTCTTACTCCGGAAGAAATTAAGCTGAAAGAAGAGCGCAAGAAGGCAAGGGATAAGAGAAAGCGTGAGCGCAAACGTATTAAAGAAAAGGAAGCTCGTAGCAGAAGAAAAGAAAGGAGCAACAAGGAGATAGTGAAAAATATGATAGCATGATAATAAATACAAGCAAATGATGAAAACATACAAGACAATTGTTCTAAAGAAGGGTAAGGAAGATAGTTTGCTGAGAAAGCATCCATGGGTGTTTTCGGGTGCGATATACAATGCTGATGACAATCTGCAAGAGGGTGATGTCGTGAGAATTCTAACTGCAAACGGTGATTTTATTGCCGTAGGACATTGGCAAATAGGCAGTATTGCAGTAAGAATATTATCATTTGAGGACGAGCAAATTGACGTTGAATTCTATGAAAAACGTTTGTCCGTAGCCTTGGACGTGAGAAGAAGTATAGGGCTATTGCGTAACGAAGAGAGTGACAGTCACACAATCAACAACACATTCCGTCTGGTACATGGCGAGGGTGATGGTCTGCCTGGGTTGGTTATAGACTTTTATGCAGATACAGCTGTGATGCAAGCTCATAGTGTAGGTATGCATACCGATCGCATGCTGATAGCTCAAGCCTTGAAGAGGGTAATGAAGGACGAACTGCTGGCAGTATATTATAAAAGCGAGACAACATTGCCATACAAGGCCGACCTTTGTCAGGAAAATGGATTCATCCTGGGTAGTTCAACAAACGATATTGCTGTAGAAAACGGACTGAAATTCCATATCGATTGGCTCAAGGGACAAAAGACTGGTTTCTTTGTAGATCAGAGAGATAACAGATCTTTGTTAGAGCAATACTCCAAGGGAAGAAAAGTCTTGAATATGTTCTGCTATACAGGTGGCTTCAGTGTTTATAGCATGAGAGGAGGAGCAGAATTGGTGCATAGTGTTGATAGTAGCGCCAAGGCTGTAGAACTTGTTAACAAGAATATCGAGTTGAATTTCCCCAATGACACTCGTCACAAAGCTTTTGCCGTGGATGCTTTCAAATACCTTGATGAAATGGGTGAAAACTACGATCTTGTGATTTTGGATCCTCCTGCTTTTGCTAAGCACAGGGATGCTTTGAAGCAGGCTCTTCGTGGTTATACCAAGCTCAATGCAAAAGCTATGGAAAAGATGCCAAAGGGCAGTATACTCTTTACATTCTCTTGCTCACAGGCGGTTAACAAAGACCAGTTTAGGACTGCCATCTTTGCTGCGGCGATGCAAACAGGTCGCAATATACGCATTTTGCATCAGTTGCACCAACCTGCAGACCATCCTATAAACATCTTCCATCCCGAGGGTGAATACCTGAAAGGATTGGTTGTCTATATTGATTGATTACAACTATATTATTGACATAAATACAAATATCGTTTATGAACATAAAATTTAAGCTTACTATCCTCAACTTCCTCGAGTTTGCTGTATGGGGTGCATACCTTACCAGCATGGGTGGATATCTGGCAAGTGTTGGATTGGGTGCATACATAGGTTATTTTTATTCGGTGCAAGGATTTGTGTCTCTTCTAATGCCTGCACTGATGGGAATAGTGGCAGACAGATGGATACAGGCACAAAAGGTTTTAAGCCTTTGTCATTTGATGGCTGGCTTGATGATGATAGCCTCTACACTATATTGCATCAATGCCAAAGACAATGTTGACTTTACTACATTATTTGGAATGTACACTGTCAGCGTTGCATTTTTTATGCCAACAATAGCTCTTGCCAACTCGGTATCATACAATGCTTTGGACAAAGCAGGACTGAATTCGGTCAAGGCATTTCCACCAATACGCGTATTTGGAACTATCGGTTTCATCGTGTCGATGTGGATTGTGGACCTTACAGGATGGCTCACAACACCATTCCAGTTTATGTGGAGCGGAACATTGTCTGTAGTTTTAGCTCTTTATGCTCTGACTCTGCCCAAATGTGCTACGAGCAAAACTGGTGACAAACAAAGTCTTGTGCAATTATTAGGATTGAATGCTTTCAGTTTGTTCAAAAGTTATAAAATGGCCTTGTTTTTCATCTTCTCAATGTTGCTGGGATGTTGTCTGCAGATTACTAACGGATATGCAGGTCCCTTCCTGCAATCGTTCGGTAGCAACGAGGCTTATGCTGAAACCTTTGGTGTAGAGCATTCCAATATTCTCATTTCATTGTCACAGATAAGCGAAACACTATGTATATTGCTCATTCCCTTCTGTTTGAGCAGATTTGGAATCAAGAAGGTTATGCTTATAGCTATGCTTGCATGGGCCTTACGATTTGGATTCTTTGCCATAGGAGATCCTGGTAGTGGAGTATGGCTTTTGGTTTTGAGCATGATAGTGTATGGTATTGCATTTGACTTCTTTAATATCAGTGGTTCTCTGTTTGTAGATAAGGAAACAAATATCAGCATGAGAAACTCGGCACAGGGTTTGTTTATGATGATGACCAACGGTTTTGGAGCATCATTGGGCATGCTCGCTGCTAGTTGGGTTATGAACATGTACACAATCAACGAAGGTGGTTTGATGATAGACAAACCAGAAACTGGAGGCTGGAGCGCAGCATGGACAGTGTTTGCTATCTATGCTCTCGTTGTGGCACTGGTGTTTGCCACCATGTTCAAATACAAGCATACAAAAGAATAATATTGATGTACTTACTATAAATGAAAGAAGTAAGATATTTCTATGACCCCGACCTTTCTGGATCGCTTCCCGAGGAGGAGGCAAAACATGTTGTCAGGGTCTTGCGCATGAAAGAAGGCGACCAGATAAACCTGATGGATGGAAAGGGCAACTTTTATTTGGCAGAGATAACCACGGCTGCCAATCATCGTTGCCTTTACAGAATACTCGAAAAGAATGCTCAGGAGAGAACCTGGGATGGCAACATACATCTGGCTGTGGCACCAACAAAGCTAAATGATAGAATAGAATGGTTGGCAGAAAAGGCCACAGAAATAGGGTGGGATAGGGTGTCTTTTCTCAATTGCCAGTTCTCTGAACGCAGAAATATTAAGACTGAACGTATAGAGAAGATTGTTGTTTCAGCCACAAAGCAGTCGCACAAGGCATGGATGACCAAGGTAGACGAAATGATGGATTTTGATGATTTTATCAAAGAATTCGGTCATGCCGAAGGTGAAAAGGACGATGATGTAGAAAGGTTTATATGTCATTGTTACGAAGGCGAAAAGCCTCACTTGAAGGATGTTCTGTCCAAAGGCAAGAAGTGCATTGTCATGATAGGTCCAGAGGGTGATTTCTCTGTAGAGGAGGTTAAAAAGGCAGAAGCTTGTGGTTTTAAGGCTGTGAGTCTTGGCAGTAGCAGATTGCGCACAGAAACAGCAGCGCTGGTTGCTGTGCATCTGATGCAACTATCACAATCATAAGATGACGTGTTATTGTTTTAGGATGATTCTACAAATTAGCATTGACTTTTTTAAGATATGATACCAACAAAACTCCTACAACTCTATAAGGAATACACCAATGAAGAGCCGTTGAAATGTGAAAAAATAGCAGGTGGCGGAAGTAATCGAGAATATTACAGACTGACAAGTGCAGATGCTCAAAGGACGATGATAGGTGCTATAGGCACTTCTCAGGAAGAGAATGAGAGTTTCGTTTATCTGTCAAGACATTTGCAAGAACGTGGACTGCCTGTGCCCATGGTTTATGCCGTTAGCGAAGACCGAGGAGCATACTTGCAGGCTGACCTTGGTGCAATTTCGCTTTATGACGCATTGAAAGAGGGTAGGGAATGCTCTGCTGGATATTCTCCAGAAGATATAGTGTTGCTTGAACGCACAATCAGACTACTGCCTAAAATCCAAGTAGAAGGCGGAAAGGGGATGGACTTTGGAAAATGCTATCCACAAGATGCCATGAACGAACAGAATGTTCTGTTTGACTTGAACTATTTTAAATATTGTTTCCTGAAAACTACTGTAGTGGATTTCAATGAGATGAAACTAGAGGCAGACTTTCAGGATATGGCACGCCATTTAGGAACTTCTACGGAAAAGTATTTCATGTATCGTGATTTTCAGGCAAGAAATGTTATGCTTGTAAATGGTACTGAGCCATACTTTATTGATTACCAAGGTGGTAGACGCGGTCCGTTGCAATATGACCTAGTCTCCTTTTTGTGGCAGGCCTCGTCGCATTTCTCGAAGGAACTTAGAGAACATCTCATAAATGTATATATAGAATCCTTACGCGAATATATCGCATTTGACGAGGAGGAATTCAGACGTAGCATACCGCAATGGGTATTGTTCCGTACATTGCAGGTGTTGGGAGCTTATGGGTTCAGAGGAAAATTCGAGCGTAAGAAATATTTCCTTGACAGCATTCCTGCTGCCATAGAAAACTTAAAGGATGTCCTTGAAATAGAGAACTCCTGCCCATATCCATATATATATAAGGTATTGAAAACAATGGTTTCATTGCCAGAATTCAATACTGACGTCGTTGCCAATACAGCAGTTATCCCAAATAACAAGCAATCCAGCCTGAAGGTTCGTGTATTTAGTTTCTCATACAAGAAGGGTATTCCTTCCGACAATAGCGGAAATGGTGGAGGATATGTGTTTGACTGCCGTAGTACACACAACCCTGGTAGATACGAACCATACAAGAAACTTACTGGTCTTGACAAACCTGTCATAGATTTTCTTGAGAAAGATGGCGAGATAACCATTTTTCTTGAAAGTGTATATAAATTGGCCGAGGCTCATGTAGAAAGATACATACAACGAGGTTTCACATCACTGATGTTCTGCTTTGGTTGTACTGGTGGACAACATAGAAGTGTATATAGTGCACAACATCTGGCTCAGCATCTTAATGAGAAATACGGCATAGAGGTTGAAATCACTCATAGAGAGCAATCGATACATAGCGTTCTGCATGCCAAGAAGAAGGCCATGATTTTTGCTGCAGGTCTTGGTAGTCGTTTAAAACCAATTACCGACCACATGCCAAAGGCTTTGGTCGAGATAGCTGGTAAACCTCTCATTGAGCATGTGTTAAGGAAACTTGTTTTGGCTGGTTTTAACGATATTGTTATCAATGTTCACCATTTTGCCGACATGATAGAAAAATGGAAAGAAGAACTCGCCAAGAATACATTTTTCAAGGACAAGAATATCAAGATTTCATTCTCTGACGAACGTGAGCAACTACTTGAAACAGGTGGCGGAATATGGCATGCCAAGGATTTGCTTTGTGAGAACAATCCTGGACATAAAGTATTGATACACAACGTAGATATTCTATCTAATCTTGACATTGATAAGTTTTGTCAGTTTGCCGATAATACTGTTGATGCATGTCTTGTGGTTTCTAAACGTAATACAGCCAGATACTTTGTCTTCAACAACGAGATGCAACTTGTTGGTTGGACAAACATTAGTACCGGCGAAGTGAAAAGTCCATTCAGTGAGGTTCATGAAGCATTAGCTAACAGAGAGTCCGATTCTCTTGATACAAAAGATTATCATCTGAGAGCTTTTGCTGGAATTCATTTGATAAATACAAGTATTATTAAGTATATGTCTAAATGGCCAGAGAAATTCAGCATTACAGACTTCTATCTTAAACAATGCGAGAAACTTGTTATAAAAGGATATTCTCAGGAAAATCTCAGTATACTTGATGTTGGTAAACTGGACTCAATAAACGAAGCAGAATATTTTATAAACAAAACACAAGAATAGACATTATGTTTACTAATATTATTTAATTATCATATAAAGTAGTCCTAATAGCAATCTTATAATAATATAGCAAGGGTAAAAAAGCTTCCCTTGCTATATTTTTTATTAGTATGTGGTAAATTACGAAAGACGTATGTGCTAAATTACGAAAGACGTATGTGCTAAATTACGATAATGTGCTATTTGGGGATATTTGATTGCAAAGACAACTCTAAATCACAAAACGGTTAAGTTGCTCGATGATATAATCCGCCTCTTCAATTGTAATCAATGGTGAAATTGGCAAAGACAATTCTTCATCGTGAATTCTTTGAGTTAATGGATGCGATGTGTTGTTGAGCTTATCTGCCAATGCTTTCTGTTTGTGAGGAGGTATTGGATAATGTATCAACGTCTGTACTCCAGCCTCCTTAAGATATTTTTGTAGAGCATCTCGTTCCGAGCATCTTATAGGAAACACATGCCACACACACTCTGTAGGCTCAGCTGGCATTGATGGCAAAATTATCATCGGGTTTTTTATGCCGTTGATATATCGTTCTGCTATCATGCTTCGGTGTCTGTTGTCCTCGTCCAGTCGTGGTAGTTTGACATTCAAAACAGCTGCCTGTATTTCATCTGTTCTGCTGTTTATGCCTTCGCATTCGTTGACATATTTCTCGGCACTGCCATAATTGGCCATCATACGTACTATAGTGGCAAGTTGATCGTCGTTGGTCACCACACACCCAGCATCACCCAATGCACCAAGATTCTTGCCTGGATAAAAACTGAAAGCTGCAGCATTACCTATGTTGCCAGCCCTCTTGCCCTGATACATGGCACCATGAGCCTGAGCTGCGTCTTCGATAACCAAAAGATTATTCTCATTGGCAAGAGAGACAATTTCCTTCATATTACAAACTCTGCCATAGAGATGCACCGGTAATATTGCTCGTGTATTTGGGGTGATAGCATTTCGGCATTGCTCTGCATGAAGATTGTAGTCCGACATTTGTGGTTCTACAAGCACCGGTGTCAAGTCTGCCTCTCTAATGGCAAGAATTGTAGCGATATATGTATTTGCTGGTACAATAATTTCATCAGAATCCTTCCAATTCAAGAGTTGCTTATATGCTCTTAGTATCAGTGTCAGTGCCTCTAATCCATTGGCACACAATACACAATGTTTAACGCCAAGGAATTCCGACCACCTCTTTTCAAAGGATTTGTTTTCCTCTCCCAGAAGATACCAACCGCTATTGATAACCTTCTGTATGCTACGTGACAACTCTGGCTCAAAACTTTCTGTCAGCATCTTAAGATCAAGAAACTTAACATTTCTCCTGCTACTGACATTACCCGATTTGAAATTGAACATCTTGTTCAAAAGTGTTGTCTCGAGTTCTATCCTATAAGTATCGTAGCAAACGGCCCTGCCGCCGAATCCCTCTTTTTGGAATATCAACCCTTCGTTCAGGTAATACCCTCCCCTCTCTGTACTAATACCAAAATCAACAAACTCCTTGTCCTTATATCTCTCTCCGCAAAGATGACGCAGGAGCAAATCAAGGGCTCCATATTTACGACCCTCGGCAGAAGATGCTATATATTGAACATGAGCCACCGTTTCTGTTTCGAAAACCACGGTTCCTGCCACAATGGCTGCATCTACATTCTTGACAACAAAGAGTCTGATCTGCTTGGGAAATCTGCTGATGAGCAACTCCATTTCCTCAACAGTATGAACAGGTCTAGTATTGTGATGTTGCATCAAAACATTCTCCAGCAGATTCCAGTACTCGTTCAAGCATGCCGCATCACTTTCCTTGACTCTCTCTATATAGAAACCATGTTCCAGAGCTTTCTTTGCTTGTCTCACACGCAAAGTACGCATATTCAGAGGATTGGAAACACTCACTACAGTAGCCACCGAACGACCATGCAATTGAGCTCCGGCACGAAACAGTGCATACATATCCTCCTGACTGGGAATCTTACTATATATATAAGGTATGCTTTTATAAACCAAAACCTTGGCACCCAGATAACTCCTGTAATACATAAATACCTTCTGCAAGATTGCCAACACCTCTACCTGTGTTGTACCCGTTTTGGTAAGCAATCCTCCATAAGTAAGTCCCTGATGAGAATATACAGTTTTCTCTTCCTCTACCCAGTTTGCAGGAAACAGTGCCAACAGACATGAATCATCTCCGATACTTTCCTCATTGTCATCATCATACACCAATAACGAACAATCAAAGAATCTGTCGGCATGATAATCCATGAAATTCCTGTTAAACAGAAAAGTTCCTTGTTTGCTTTCGTCTACAAAGGAATTCCACACATCCCTCTTGTTTACACTATACGGAAGTATCGTCATAACATCTATACATTATATATATATTATAAGGTATTGCCATATACAGCAACGTACTCATCGTAATCACATATATATCCTTCACGCGAATACTCTTCACTGGCAGCAACCATTATCACTGTACCTGGGGCAAAATCTTCCAACGAGCACCAAACTCCTTCAGGAATATACACCGCCTTGTCTGAAGAATCAAGAAAGAATGTACGTGTTTCATGCATATTCTTAAGGACTAAGTTGAAGCTCCCGCTCACACAACACAAAAACTCCTTACACGTCATGTGTGCATGCCCTCCCCTTTTCGCTCCTTGCGGTATATCTGTAATCCAAAAAATTCTCTTTACAGGAAAAGGAATTTCGCTGTTTACTTCAGAAAATGTCAGCACACCTCTGTTGTCTTTTATTGCCTGCAGCTGCACCTCCAAGCCTTCTAAAGAGCTATTTTGATACCCTTTCATGGTAATTCTATTAAATTTCTTCACAAAGATACAAAAAAACTTCTGATATGCTTGCATCATTAAAAAAAAAGCTATACCTTTGCATCGCAATTGAGAAAAACAACGGCTTAGAGAAGCAGTAAAACAAAGGTTTCTTAGTTAGCAGAAGTACAAAGTTTGGAAGTGTGGGTGAGTGGCTGAAACCACCAGTTTGCTAAACTGACGTACGGGTTACCGTACCGGGGGTTCGAATCCCCCCGCTTCCGCTTCAAAGCTCGATTGCAAATGGCGATTTCGTCTAGGGGTTAGGACACATGCCTCTCACGCATGGAACACGGGTTCGATTCCCGTAGTCGCTACGAAGAAGAGATAGATACAAAATCTATCTCTTTTCTTTTTATTCACCATGCCACTTTTTTTTTGATATATTGGCGTCCGATAAAAGATGTATTTTTACCCTCCAGAGGACAAGGGCGTGACAATAGTATTTGTTCGGCGAGAGAATACCGAGGACAAGGGCGTGACAATACCGAGGACAAAACCGGGGCCTCACAAGCGTCCTACAACATTAAACCCAAATCTGTCATTAAGGGTTACAACTGCGTTTATATTGCATATCCAATGAACTGATCTTGCTTAATGGGGTTTCCTTTGGGAAAAAGAAGGTCCGAGACCTGATTTTTGTGTGATTCGGTCAAGGATTTTATGCAATTAGAAGTTTTGCAGTACAGCAATATCTTTGATAAGTAGCTAAACAATAAGAGGCAGTCCGAAAACGGAACTGCCTCCAAAAGTTTTGCCTTATAGAAGAGAAAGGGATTTGTCCAATGCTTGCAGGTCTTCTTCTGTTGTTGCCCAACTGGTGACGAAGCGGCACAATATATTGCCATCGGGCAGGGGAGACCACACTTCGAAAGCGATGGATTTCATCAGTTGTTCCTTCTCCTGTTTGGAAAGTATCACGAACTGTTGGTTGGTGGGGGAGTCTACCCCCATCTTTTTACCGTGCTTGATGAAGATGCCGCGCAGACGTTCCGCCATTTCGTTTGCATGTCGTGCCACACGGAAATATAGGTCGTCGGTAAAGAGAGTGTCAAACTGAAGACCGAGCATGCGTCCCTTGGCAAGAAGTGCGCCATGGCGCTTGATGGTGGTGAAGAATGCTCGTGGTGCCCTGGTATTGGTGAACACTACCGCTTCACCGAACATGGCACCAACCTTGGTGCCGCCGATG
>JAFYMW010000121.1 GCA_017548165.1 Bacteroidaceae bacterium | reverse complement strand
CCAGTTGCCACCCAGAGGTATGAAGCGCTGGCCGTTGATATAGAGCTGCAGGCGAGACATCTCGTCCTTGTAGGTCACCTGGCGTATGCCGGCAAAGTAGCTGGTATATGCGGTAGACTTGGCCTGGTCGGTGTGGAAGGTATATGCTGCTTGGTACATATAGGGCTCGCCATAACCATTGGGCCACCATAGTTTCATGTGCTGATTGGCCAGTTGTTTGTACTCCTCGGGCGAGAAGGTTATCTCGGTCTCGGTGGAGGCAGCCAGTGTGATCTCCTTCTCAAAGCAGATATCGCCGATGTTGCCTCGCAGAACACCCTTTACTGGAGTGGCCAGATGGTTCTTCACGAAGACAGAGGGGGTCATCGTTGCCTTGCCATCGGTGATGGTGGTATTCACTATGGGGTCGGAGATGGTAACGGCCTCGGTGGAGGTTAGGTAGACATCGTTCCATATACCCACCTCACGACCAGGGATGGTGGTTATCCAGTCCCAACCGATGGTGGCATGGAATGTGGGATTGTCGCCACCCAGCACACCACCGTTGAAACTGGTATTCTCGCCAGTCTTGGTCTTGCGGGCACCGGGGTTGGCATTCTTCTCCACGTAGACGCGGAGTTCGTTCTCGCCATCCTTGAGGAAGTCTGTGATGTCGAACTGTCCACGCATGAAAGCACCCTCTATCTTGCCCACCTGCTTGCCGTTGAGCACCACGAGGGCTTTCCAGTTGATGCCGTCGAAGTTGAGCAGTATGCGTCTGCCCTTCATCTTTGAGGGAACCTGGAATGTGCGCTTGTAGAGGAAGTCGCGGTTGAAGAACGACTCGGATATCATGGACAGGTTGTCGTCGAAGTTGGGGTCGGGCAAGGCACCGGCATTGTAGTAGCTTGTGAGCACGGTGGCAGGTACGGTGGCAACTATCTCGGGACCAACAGGCACGGCCTTGAGTGTGGGGTTGCTGATGGGACATACTGTCCAGTTGCCTCCATTGAGCATGTATTTGCCCTCGTTCCAACCCTGTGCGGCATGTGCTACGGCCTTCACACCACCACGACCATATACCTCCATCTCGCAGAGGCAAGCAGCATTGGTGTTGCTCACACGGACATAGCGTGCCGAGGCATTATGCTTTACCACCTGCACCTTGCCATCACTCTGCTTGGTATTTGTCATCACTACATAGGGTTTCCAGTTCTTGGCATCGTCAGAGATTTCAAGAACACCATTGCTACCCTCGCCCAGCCAATGCAGGCGTACCTCCTCGATGTTTGCCACGGAGCCGAGGTCGACATAAGCCCAATCGTTCTTCTCTGCTTTCCACACGCTGGTGAATCGTTGTGCAGGGAAGATAGTGCGCACGGCCTTACCCTTGCGCATGAAAGTCACCTCCTTGATAGACCAATAGAAGGCATTGTTCTGGCGGAAGGTGAGTTTGATGGAATTGAAGGTGCGCTTGCCTTTGAGTTTGAAGGTCTCCTTCAGTTCGCGTGCCATAGCGGTAGCCTCCTCGGTCTGCTTGTTGGGGTCGTTGATAACCTTTCTTCTGCGTGGACGACCTGGCAATGTGTCGCTCTTGAGCATATAGGTGTATGACTTGGCACCCATCACATCGCATTGCATGGAGTATTGCTCGAAGGGCTTGTCCTGGTCGTATGCCACGAAACCCTCAACAATCACCTCGTCTGCCTCTATGTCCATATTTGACCACAGATAGGTCAGTGTGGCTGTGCTGCCCTGAACAGGGATGCGCGACCATTCGCTATTGTTGATGGTAAGTTTGCGCTCGTTGTGAGGCAAGGGATTGTCGTTGGTGAAAACCTGAAGGAAGGCAGGCTGATTCTCGGCAATGACACCATCGGTGATGAGTTGTGCCGTGAGGTTGAGGTCGTGCGCTCCCGACTGATAAACGGCACGATGCAGAGCCAGATTGCGATACACTGTGTCCTTCTCTATCTTAGGACCGAAGAACTCATTTGGATTACCTGGATATACACCTATGCCACGGCTATGCTGTGCCATAGAGGGCATGGTGCCACAAAGAATCAGGGTGGACAAAGCCAATCCCTTTTTCATAAGGTTCCTGAGCTTTAAAACATTGTTATGTCTCATGATATATGATGAATATTTATTTTTCTCTTTGACAAAGTTAGTATTTTTTATCAATAAGCAAGTGGAAATGGGAGTGATGTGGTGTTTTTTATGCATAAAATAAGGGGACAGAGTTGTTTCTGCCCCCTTTGGTATGGATAGTTGGTGGGTATAAACCCATATTATTCCTATAAAATGCTCTTTTGTATGTTATCAGAACATGCCTTGTATTCGCTTTATTCCTGCCACGAGGGTGTCCACCTCATCGGGTGTGTTATAAAGTCCAAATGAGGCACGGCAGGTACCTTCTACGCCAAGGCGGCGCATGAGTGGTTCGGCACAATGATGACCGGTACGTACTGCTATGCCGAGGCGGTCGAGCAAGGTGCCCATGTCCAGATGGTGGATGTAGGGGGTATCCTTGGTAGCGCCAAGAGGTTTCACCTCGAAGGAGATAACGGCATCGTGCTCGTTGATGTGCTCGCCAAGAGGTCCGAAGATGTGCATACCCTCTATCTCCTGCATCTTCTCTATGGCATAGCGGGTCAGACGCCTTTCGTGCTCCTCTATCTTGTCCATACCTATGGCAGAGAGATAGTCGAGAGCCTTGGCAAGGCCGGTGGAGGCAACATAGTCGGGAGTACCAGCCTCAAACTTGTAGGGAAGTTCGTTGAAAGTGGTTTTCTCGAACGACACGGTCTTTATCATATCGCCACCGCCCATGTAGGGAGGCATCCTGTCGAGCCATTTCTCCTTGCCGTAGAGCACGCCAATGCCGGTGGGGCCATAGGTCTTGTGACCTGAGAAGGCGAAGAAGTCGCAATCCAGTTCGCTGACATTCACGGCAAAGTGCGGAGTGCTTTGTGCACCATCGATGAGAACAGGAACATCGTGCTCGTGAGCAATGCGGATGATGTCCTTTACGGGGTTGATGGTACCCATGACATTGCTCACATGGGTTACGGAAACCAGTCGGGTGCGCTCGTTGAAAAGACGCTCGTATTCGTCCATGCAAAGGCGACCATCGTCGGTCATGGGAATAACCCTTATCCTGATGCCGCATCTGGCTTGTGCCAATTGCCAGGAGACGATGTTGGAGTGGTGCTCCATCTGGCTTACGATAACCTCATCGCCCTCCTTCATGAAGGCCTGTGTGAAGCATGAGGCCACCAGATTGATACTCTCTGTGGTGCCTCGGGTGAAGATTATTTCCGAAGTCTTCCCGGCACCGATGAATTGGCGTACGGTCTCTCGGCTTGCCTCGTGGAGGTCGGTGGCGGCTTGCGAAAGGAAATGCACGCCACGATGCACATTGGCATTGACGTTGTAGTACTCATGACTCATGGCCTCAACGACACAACGCGGTTTTTGTGTCGTGGCACCATTGTCGAGATACACCAAAGGGTATTTCTTGTATATGGTTTTCTCCAGTATGGGAAAGTCCTGTCTGTTCATAAACGTAAAACGGAAAGGTGAAAGGTGAAAACGGAAAGGTGACTTGCGAAGCTTGATGAGCTTTAGCGAATTAATCTGCGAGTAAGCGAGAGCAGAATAAGTTTATTTATTATGTCGAGCGTGAGCAACTAAGACGAAGTCAAGACGACAAAGTCGGATTAAAAGGAAAACTTTTTTGGGTTTATTACACCCTTATTAGTTCTACACCAGCTAAGGCAGTTTTCCGTTTTCCGTTTTCACATTTCAGTTTTAGCAAAGCTTACATCCCTCGCACTTGCTCAATTCGCCTCTGAGACGCTTGTCCACGATGAGATGCAGACGATCGCGAAGAGCCTCTAAGGGAATGTTTTCTATAACCTCGGTGATGAAGGCCGATTTCAGTAGCAGACGAGCCTCGCTGAGCGATATGCCACGCTGACGCATATAGAACAATGCCTGGTCGTTCATCTGGCCTACGGTGCTTCCGTGCGAGCACTTCACATCGTCGGCATAAATCTCCAGCATGGGTTGTGTGTACATGCGTGCCTGGGGTGTTGAGCACAGGTTGGCATTGGTCATGGAGGATGAGGTCTTCTGTGCATCCTTGTCCACCAGAATCATTCCGGCAAAGGCACCTACGGCACTATCGTCGAGGACATATTTGTAGAGTTCCCTTGACTGGCAATGAGGCACCATGTGCTCGATGAGGGTGTTGTTGTCCACACGTTGCATCTTGTCGGCAATGACACAACCGTTCAGTATAGCCTCGGAATTCTCTCCTGCCATCTGCACACGGCATGCATTGCGGGTATGACCATTGAAGAGTGTCAGCACGGTGTGGCGCACAGAGCAGTCCCTACCCTCTCGTATGAATACATTGCTATAGCGTGTGCACATCAGGTTGGTCTCCTCTATCTCGTAGAGGTTCAGGTGACTATTGTCGGCGCAATATGCCTCGATTACCTGATTGGTGAGGAACTGCTGGTGGTCGATGGCATGGTCGGTGATGATGATGTCGGCCTGCGCACCCTCCTCCATGATGATGAGCACACGGCGGTTGGTCATCGTGTCCTGCTTGCCCTTCAGCATATTGTTTATCTGAATGGGGTGCTTGGCACGAGTGTTGCGAGGCACATATATCAGCAAGGCATCCACGGCAAGCATCGTATTCAGCGCCACGACGGCATCCGTCTTGTCTGCTATATTATTATAATATGGTGTAATGTCCAGGGGAGCCTCCTTGATGGAGCAACAGAATTCCGTACGCTCGGTGGCGATGGGAGAAAGCTGTATGCCATAGTCGGGAGCAAAGTCCTGGGCAACATCGGTATACTTATATCGTTCTACCTTCTTGGAGGGAAAACCCTCGGAGGAGAAGACACGGAAGGCCTCTTCCCTATGGGCATTCATCACCTGGCATGAACGCTGGCGGATGGTGTCCTTGACTTCGGTGTAGAACTCTATGTATTGGTTGTTCTTCATCTACTTTTGTGTTTACTGGGCAACATAGTCGGCAAAGCCCTTGTTGTCTATCTCCAATGCCAGTTCGGGACCTCCAGTCTTGATAATCTTGCCATCGATGAGGATATGCACCACATCGGGCTTTAGATAGTCAAGAAGGCGCTGGTAGTGTGTGATGACTATAGCACTTGTCTCGGGGGTGCGAAGTTTGTTGAAACCCTCTGCCACGATGCGAAGTGCATCTACATCAAGACCAGAGTCTGTCTCGTCCAGAATGCAGAAGGTGGGCTCGAGCATGGCCATCTGGAATATCTCGTTGCGCTTCTTCTCGCCACCCGAGAAACCTTCGTTGACCGAACGGCTTGTGAGTTTGTTGTCCAGTTCCACAATCTTGCGCTTCTCACGCATGAGTTTAAGGAAGTCACCAGCAGAAAGGGGGTCGCGTCCCTGTGCCTTATAACGCGCATTTACGGCGGCACGCATGAAGTTGGTCATGGATACACCAGGAATCTCCACAGGGTGCTGGAAGGACAGGAAGATGCCTGCATTTGCTCTTTCCTCGGTACTCATTTCCAGAATGTTCTGTCCGTTGAAAATGATTTCGCCTTCAGTAACCTCATAGGCAGGGTTGCCCACGATAACATTGCTCAGTGTGGACTTACCTGCACCGTTGGTACCCATCACGGCATGAATCTCACCATCGTTGATAGTGAGGTTTATGCCTTTCAATATTTCTTTGCCATTGATAGTGGCATGTAAGTTGCGTATTTCTAACATAGTTGTTTAACGTTTAGCGGTGAGCGGATTAGCGGTTAACGTTTAGCGGTGAGCGAGTTTTTCGTCTTCGTTCTCGTTTTCGTCTTATTTACCATTTTTATCCACCCCCTCCGTCGCTTTGCTCCTCGTCCACCCTGTCTCAGGGGGACAGTTGGCTGGCGCGGTGGCAGGGAAAGTTTTCCCCTTTCCGTTTTCCCTTTTCCGTTTAAATCATCCCACCGAGCCTTCAAGACTTACGCCAAGCAGTTTTTGTGCCTCAACGGCAAACTCCATGGGCAATTTGTTGATGACATCCTTGGCATAACCGTTCACGATGAGGCTTACGGCATCCTCGGCCGATATGCCACGCTGCTGACAATAGAAAAGCTGCTCTTCGGAAATCTTGCTCGTGGTAGCCTCGTGCTCAACAATGGCGGTGTCGTTGTGTATGTCCATATATGGGAATGTGTGGGCACCGCAATTGCTTCCCAACAGCAGAGAGTCGCATGAAGAATAGTTTCTTGCACCTTCTGCACCTGCCGATACCTTGACAAGTCCACGATAGGAGTTCTGGCTCTTGCCGGCACTGATACCCTTGCTGATGATGGTACTCTTGGTGTTCTTGCCTATATGAATCATCTTCGTACCGGTATCAGCCTGCTGATGGTTGTTGGTCACGGCAACGGAGTAGAACTCCGCCTGCGAACCATCGCCAGAGAGTATGCATGAGGGGTATTTCCATGTTATGGCACTACCGGTCTCCACCTGTGTCCACGACAAACGGCTATCCACACCACGCAGATGTCCGCGCTTGGTCACGAGGTTCAGCACACCACCCTTACCGTCCTTGTCGCCGGGATACCAGTTCTGTACGGTGGAGTATTTCACCTCTGCCCTATCCTTTACCACTATCTCCACGATGGCGGCATGCAACTGGTTCTCATCGCGCATGGGAGCAGTACAACCTTCCAGATAGGACACATAGGCATCATCGTCGCACACTATCAGCGTGCGCTCGAACTGACCAGTACCCATAGCATTGATGCGGAAGTAGGTACTCAACTCCATTGGGCATCTGACACCCTTGGGGATGTACACAAAACTACCGTCGGAGAAAACAGCCGAGTTCAGAGCGGCAAAGTAATTGTCGCGATAAGGCACCACCGAGCCAAGGTATTCACGCACAAGGTCGGGGTGATTCTTTACTGCCTCGGAAATGCTACAGAAGATGATTCCCTTCTCCTTAAGTTTCTCCTGGAAGGTGGTCTTTACCGATACGCTATCCATAACGGCATCAACCGCCACACCTGCCAGAGCCATGCGCTCTTCCAGAGGGATACCCAATTTGTCGAAGGTCTTCATCAGTTCCGGATCTATCTCCTTGGGACCGTCCTTCTTTGCACTTGCCGTTGGGTCGGCATAGTATGATATGTCCTGATAGTCTATCACCGGCATATCCAGATGTGCCCATGTGGGCTGTTCCTGGGTAAGCCAATATCTGTAAGCCTTGAGTCTGAATTCCAACAACCACTCGGGTTCGCCCTTTTTCTCGGAGATTAGTCGTACTACATCCTCGTTGAGTCCCTTTTCTATTATCTCCGTCTGGACATTGGTGTGGAAGCCATATTCGTAGTCTTTATTTACAAACTCTCTCGTAATGTCTTCCATTTCTCTTCGATATAGTTGATTCCTGGCACAGAGTCGCTATCTACATATTTGTCGATAGTTTCTACCTGACCTACCATTATCAGCACGCATACTATCAGCACAGCCCACTTGGTAATACCTAGGATGCAGCCCAGCAATCTATTTGCCACGCCACCTACCAGCGACCAGTCAAGAAGTTTGGTTGCCAGAGATGCCAGCAACCCCAGAACAATAGGTGTGAGAATCCATATTCCTATGAATGCCAACGCACCACCGCCTATCTGCTCGTAATATTTCCAAGCAAGAAACAGACCAATGAAGAAACCGGTCATACTGGCCAGTTCCTTCAAAAATCCGTTTATTAGTCCTTTTATGGCTCCGTAGAGCAAAAGTCCTAATGCTACTATCTCAGTAATATTCAGAGGAATCATCTCGGTATATTTGCCGAGTTCCTGAATAAAATCCATTCTTCTTTTTCCTATTATATATATAATCAGAGCTTGGCCTTGATCTCTACCTCTGCGAAGGTTTCAAGGATGTCGCCTTCACGAAGGTCGTTGTAGTTAACCAGAGAGATACCGCACTCGAAGTTTGTGGTAACCTCCTTAACATCGTCCTTGAAGCGCTTCAGTGCATTGATCTGACCAGTGTAAACCACAATACCATCGCGGATGACACGAGCCTTGTTGGTGCGGCTCACCTTACCATCGATGACATATGCACCTGCCACGGTACCAACCTTGGAGATGTGGTAAACCTGACGAACCTCCACCTGAGCGGTAATCTCTTCCTTGATTTCGGGAGAGAGCATACCTTCCATAGCGTCCTTAACCTCCTCGATAGCATCGTAGATGACGCTATACTGGCGGATGTCTACACCCTCTTGTTCAGCCAACTTGCGCGCCTGTGCACTGGGGCGTACCTGGAAGGCTATGATGATGGCATCTGATGCGGCAGCCAGTGTTACATCGCTCTCGCTGATCTGACCCACGGCCTTGTATATCACATTGACCTTGATCTTCTCTGTAGACAGGCGCTCGAAAGAGTCCTTCAATGCCTCGATAGAACCGTCCACGTCGCCCTTTACCAAAAGGTTCAGCTCCTGGAAGTCGCCCAAAGCGATACGACGACCGATTTCGGTCAAGTCCACACGCTTCATAGTACGCAAGCCCTGCTCACGAGCCAACTGCTCACGCTTGTTGGCAATCTCACGAGCTTCCTGGTCATTCTCCATAATGTGGAAGGTGTCACCAGCGGTGGGAGCACCATTCAGACCCAGGATTGTAGCAGCCTGTGAGGGACCAATCTCGTTGACACGACGGCCACGCTCGTCGAACATAGCCTTAACGCGACCATAGTTGGTACCAGCAAGCATCACATCGCCCACGCGCAGAGTACCATTGCTTACCAATACGGTGGCAACATATCCACGACCCTTGTCGAGTGATGACTCGATGATGGAACCAGTAGCCTTACGGTTGGGATTAGCCTTCAGGTCGAGCATTTCTGCCTCCAGAAGCACCTTCTCCAAGAGTTCCTCAACACCAATACCAGCCTTAGCACTGATGTCCTGGCTCTGATACTTGCCGCCCCAGTCCTCCACGAGGAAGTTCATAGCAGCCAAACCTTCCTTGATCTTGTCGGGGTTGGCGGTGGGCTTATCTATCTTGTTAATAGCAAATACTATGGGCACATTGGCTGCTGTAGCGTGAGCAATAGCCTCCTTGGTCTGGGGCATGATATTGTCATCGGCAGCAATGATGATGATGGCGATGTCGGTAACCTGAGCACCACGAGCACGCATGGCGGTGAACGCCTCGTGACCGGGAGTATCGAGGAATGTCACATGACGACCATCCTTCAATGTCACATTGTATGCACCGATGTGCTGGGTGATACCACCTGCCTCACCGGCAATTACATTAGCCTGACGCACATAGTCAAGCAGAGAGGTCTTACCATGGTCTACGTGACCCATCACAGTAACGATTGGAGCACGGGGAACCAAATCTGCCTCATCATCCTCCTCCTCGATTACAGCCTCGCTAACCTCGGCACTTACATATTCTGTCTTGAAACCATACTCCTCGGCAACGATGTTGATAGTCTCGGCATCCAGACGCTGGTTGATGCTGACCATGATACCGATGCTCATACAAGTACCGATAATGCTGGTAACAGGTACGTTCATCATGGTAGCAAGTTCGTTGGCAGTAACGAACTCGGTGAGCTTAAGCACCTTGTTGTCTGCCATTTCGTTCATCATCTCCTCTTCCATCTGTTCACGGATGGCCTCGCGCTTCTCGCGACGGTACTTGGCACCCTTGCCCATCTTGTTGTTCTTAGAGGTGAGACGAGCCAATGTCTCGCGAACCTGCTTTGCAACCTCTTCTTCGCTAACCTCTACAGGTTGTGGTTGTTGCTTGGGCTGATTCTTCTGCTTGTTCTTGGCCTTCTTGCCCTGACCCTGACCTTGTTGCTGCTGGGCATTGTTGTTCTTGCCCTGCTGCTGTCCACCCTGGCCATTGCCATTTTTGCCTTGCTGCTTTTGTTGTGAAACAACGGCATTAACATCTACCTTCTCCTTGTTGCCACGCACGCGCTGCTTCTTGCGCTCGGCCTGAGCCTGCTGCTGCTTTTCCTCGCGCTCACGCTTGCGCTCGTCCTTAGATTTCTTTTTAGGACGTGTGCTTTGGTTCAATGAAGACAAGTCGATATGTCCCTGTACCTTCAAACCTGTGTTGGGCTGCTGAGGAGCATTCAGACGGAAAACACCATTCTCCAATGTGCCAGTTACCTTACCATCGGTAATAACCTGAGGTTCGTCAGCCTTGGCACTTTCTGTTGTTATGGTTTCCTTAACTTCGGTATTTTCTACTTTTTTCTTAGGAGCATCAAGGTTAATATGACCGACAACCTTCAAAGTTTTCTGCTTCTTAGCCTCTTCTTCGGCCAGAGCCTTTGCTTTTGCCTCGGCTTCTGCCTTGGCCTTAGCCTTAGCTTCAGCTTTCTCCTTTTCCTTGCGTTCCTTTTCTTCCTTTTGTTGTTGCAACAATTGGTTGGCGGCATCTTTCAACACGCTGTCGGGTTTGAACTCCTTGAGGAGCATGTTGTACTGCTCGTCAGAAATCTTGGTATTCAGATTGGCCTCAACTGTATCTCCACCTTTGTTGTTGAGAAAGTCAACAGCCGTCTGCAAACCAACATTACATTCCTTTATGGCTTTGCTTAGTCTTATACTCATTATATGTGCCCTCCCTGGGGTATTATCCTGTTAGTGTATGATGTTTTTCTCTAATTATTTCTCGAATTCTGCACTCAGAATGCGGATGATATCATCAACTGTCTCCTCCTCAAGGTCGGCCTTCTGTGCCAATTCCTCGCGGCTGGTGCCCAGTACCTGACGTGCGCTGGTGTAACCAGTCTTCTTCAGTGTGTCGATAACCCACTGGTCGATGTCGTCGGTGAACTGATCCAAGCTGATATCGTCCTCATCAATCTCTTCGTCGATTTCGCGATATACATCAATAGTGTAGCCGGTGAGCATACTTGCCAACTTGATGTTGGCACCACCCTTACCGATAGCCAAAGAGATCTGGTCGCTGTCCAAGAGAACCTCGGCCTTCTTTTCCTCCTCGTTCATATTGATGCTGTTCACTCTGGCAGGTGCCAAAGCACGTGTAATCATCAACTGATTGTTTGATGTCCAAGGCAAAACATCGATATTCTCGCCATGAAGTTCACGAACGATGCCGTGTACACGGTTACCCTTTACACCCACACAAGCACCTACTGGGTCGATGCGCTCGTCGAAGCTTTCTACGGCAACTTTAGCGCGCTCGCCAGGGATGCGTGCCACCTTGCGGATGGCAATCAATCCGTCGTGAATTTCGGGAACCTCAGCCTCCAACAGTCTCTGCAAGAACATAGGGTCTGTACGAGAGATGATAATCTTGGGGTTGCCATTGGCATTGTCCACTCTGGTGATAACGGCACGCAAAGTCTCGCCCTTGCGGAAGAAGTCGCCAGGAACCTGCTCTGTCTTGGGCAGAATCATCTCGTTGTCCTCGTCGTCGGTTATCAATGTCTCGCGCTTCCAGCTCTGGTAAACCTCGCCATGAACCACCTCACCAACGCGGTCCTTGAACTTGTTGTACAATGTATCGTGCTCCAACTCCAAAATACGGCTGGCCAGGGTTTGACGCAATGTCAGGATGGCACGGCGACCAAAGTCCTCAAACTCTACGCGCTGGCTCACTTCCTCGCCCTCTTCATAGTCTTCGTCTATCTTGCGTGCATCGGTAAGGCTGATTTCCATATTGGGGTTCTGCACCTCGCCATCTGCTACTACCACACGGTTCTGATAGATTTCCAAGTCACCCTTGTCGGGGTTCAGGATCACATCATAGTTCTCGTCAGTGCCGTTGATTTTGGCAATAACGCTACGGAAACATTCCTCCAACACTCCCACCAATGTGGTACGGTCGATGTTCTTTGTCTCCTTGAATTCTGCCAATGACTCAATCAGCTTGACAGGATCAAATGCACTTTGTTTTTTCTGTGTTGCCATTTATATATTTTTTTATTTCATCCAGTATTTAGTGTATGCAGCCTCGTCGTAGTTAAAGGTGCGTGCTATCTGCTCCATCTTGGGGCGTTTTTCTCCCTCGCGCTTAACTTTCTCTTCGCAAGTGATGGTGAAAGTTTCTGCATCAACAGCGGTGAGTATGCCACGATACTTGTGTCCGTCCTTCAATTGTGTCTCTACTGGTTTGTCCAGATGTATCTCCCATTGGCGGCGCACCTTGAAAGGATATCCCAGGCCAGCGCTGCCCACTTCCAGTTCGTAGTCTTCTTCCTCACGGTTAATCTTGGATTCAATGTGTCTGCTCAGGTCGGCACAATCTTCGATCCACACGCCCTCGGCATGATCTATCAAAACCTCGATGCGGTCGTCCGAACTGATACTTACTTCCACCAGGAAATACTCTTTTCCTTCCAGCCATTCGTTCACGGCTTGTTCTACGGCACTCTTGCTAATCATCTTCTGTTTGAATAAAGCTTAATGCAAAATAATTCTTTTTTCTTCTTCTTTCGTCTCTAACGAAAAGTGAGGAACCTGCTTGGCTCCTCACTCTCTCGTGTTGTTCTGTCTGCAAAGATATGATAAAATCGCCATATATCGCGCGCGACACCCATTGCATGTGACTAATGACGATAAAAATTAACAATATTTCACATTTCAATAAGTCGTTTACTCCTCTTTTGCGGTGCATTTGCATATTCTTGGCACCTTTTGCTTATCAGGTTCCGCAGGGATAGAATGGGCTGGTGTACGATCCTTTTTCTTTCTTGGGGCAGTTTTCTACATCTATGTTTGTCTTCCACAGGCCGTGTAGGTTGCAATACTCATACACTGCTATGGGTCTGGCACATCCCACACACACTTCTGCTATGGGTTGGTCTTTGAGATAGGTAAGTATACCTCCCCCTTCTGTTTCCACATACACAAAGGCAATGTGGTGTTCCTTGGACATGGGATGGTGTATGCTGCCCACTTCTATGCGCAATCTTCCGCCTTCAAGAGCACTAACCACAGGCAGGTGTTTCTCCGCGCTGGCTTCTACGGTATTTGCCGTTAGTTCCTGCATTTTCTCTCCGCAACACACAACTGGTACACCGCTATCGACAGTCTTTACGATTACATTGCCACAATGAGCACATTTATAAAACTTGGTAGCCATAATGATTTCTGTTTTAGGTTCTTTTTCTGTTATGGACTCCTCTGTGAATCCGATGCAAATTTACGTCGATTCTCCTTCTTGTTCATCATTTCATAACAAGATAATTTCAGCCATTCACATGATTTATACTACCATTACATTTCTTTATCAAACAGGTACCGATTTTAGCATTTGTTTAACAACTGATTCATTGCATTATTGCCATTCTCGTAGTCATTTCTGAATGTTTCTCTTGGTAGTTTGGTTGCATAGTAGTAATTTTGCAGAAAAGTTCAGACTGACATGAAAACCAACAACATTGGACATGGCGCAACAGCCTATAAAATATTAGTTTCAGTATTGGCATTCTGCCTCATGGCAGATTATGTGCCTCGCCTTCACTTCCTCTCTGCCTGGGTCACCCCACCTGTGGTATTGTTCCTGGGTTTGGCTTTTGCCATGTTTTTTGGACAGCCTTTCCCTGCTTTCAATAAGAAGGCATCCAAGAAACTGCTTCAATATTCCGTTGTAGGTCTGGGTTTTGGCATGAATCTCCATGCCTCGCTAGCCTCAGGAACTCAGGGTATGGCATTTACCATCGTATCTGTTGTAGGCACAATGCTTGTTGGCATGCTCATAGGTGTGTTGTTGCTCAGAATTCCCTCAACGGCCTCATATCTTATCAGTTCGGGTACAGCCATCTGCGGAGGCAGTGCCATAGCCGCCGTAGGTCCTGTTGTAAAGGCAAAAGAATCAGAGATGTCCGTTGCCCTTGCCACCGTCTTCATACTCAATGCTCTTGGTCTTTTCCTATTCCCCTTGTTAGGTCGTTGGCTTGGTCTTGATCAGCAACAGTTTGGCACATGGGCAGCAATAGCCATTCACGATACCAGTTCCGTTGTTGGAGCAGGTGCGGCTTATGGAGAAGAAGCATTACAGGTGGCCACCACAATCAAGTTGACGCGAGCCTTGTGGATAATTCCCATGGCATTGGTCACCTCCTTCATTTTCAAGACCCGAGGCAAGGGTATTGCCATACCATGGTTCATCCTATGGTTCATTGTTGCCATAGTGCTGAATACTTATGTGCTTGATGCTATGCCTGCCGTGGGTAATGCTATCTCATCCCTTGCTCGCAAGTGCCTTACTCTCACCATGTTCTTTATCGGTGCCTCGCTTTCCGCATCCACTCTTAAGGCTGTTGGTTT
>JAFYMW010000120.1 GCA_017548165.1 Bacteroidaceae bacterium | reverse complement strand
CCAATGCGATAAAGTTCAAACTATTGTTGAGGATGTTCGCCGTAATCAAGCGACAAACACCATTCGTCAAGAAACCAGACTTCATTTTTAAGTAAATAACAGAAAAAAGACGCAAATTTATTTGGTCATGTCCTATATTTCTGTGTGAGATAAAAACTTTTCGGAGGGCAATTTATCCACCCCCTCCGCTTCGCTCGTCGCCCCTGTCTCAGGGGGACAAAGTTAATAAGGAACGCTATCACCCACTTTCTCCCCCTGAGTCAGATGGCAGAGCCACGCAGATAGCGCGAAGGGGCAGAGTTTCCCAAGAGGATGGCGCTTCGCTGGATTAAGAAAATGTGTCGCGAGTTACACTACGACAGATTACGCAAAAGCTCTGCGAAATCACATGAAACTCTCTATATAAAAGATGTATATATATAAAAGGTGGATGTTCTATTGAATGAACATCCACTTTTTTGTTCCTTTGAAGGTGTGTACTGCTATGGTGATGGTGTCGGTGGGTTGGAGATGTGGGATGGAGGAGGGGAGAATGGAGCAATAGTAGGTCTGGGAGTAGGAGATGGGGTCCTGACCTTGGTTGTGGTGGATGGAGAGGTGGTGGTGTGCGTGGGTTCTTCCTTCCTGGCCGACATGCTGAACAGAGTCTATGGCATAGCCCCAATGGTGTGTTCCTCCTTGTGTCTTGGCAGTAAGTTGCATGTTGATGTATTTGCCTTGCTGCCACATGCTTTCGATGCCCGTGGGGTCGTGGTGCAGGCATGTGGTGCTGTCTGACAATATCTGTGCACCAGTGAGGGTGTATATATGTGCCTTCAGTGGTGTGGATTCGGTTTCTGGAACATATCCCACTATGGCGCGGTAGGTGGTGTCGGGGCGATGAGGTTTGATGTTGGTATTGCTTATGAGGTAGTTCTTGCCGTTGTCGGTGGTCATCTGTACCAAAAGCCCTTGTGCATCGGAGTGTATGTCGGCAAACTCTGTGATGATGTTGGGGTATGGCTCCTGTTCCTCTGCACATGCGCTCAATAGCAACATGGCGCATGCCAAGACGATTGTGCGAAGCAGTAGTCTTGTTGTATGGCGATGTGCAGGGATGGTGACCATTATTTGTTCAACTGTAGTTTGTTGATGACGGGGTTGGCGTACATTGTGAGGATACGTTCGCGCAGGAAGTCCTTGTCGGGATTGGGTAGCTTGATTTTGGCAATCTGTTTCTCGATATACTCGTCGAAAACCTTCTTGTCGTGCTTGCTATAGCGCTTCACGAACTTGTTGGTGTTGTTCAGTTCGTCGTATGCGATGAAGTTGCCAGGATAGAGCATATAACCGGAATGTATGGCTGTGTCCAGACGTTGTGCTATCTCCTTGAAGACTTCTGTCTTGGGCATGTCTTTCAGTTCGTCAATCCACTGGTTGACGGGTGTGCCGGTGCGGTAATGCACATGACCTTTGTATCCAATGATGCCAATCTTCATGTTGTCCAGGTCGTCCTGCTTGCTCTTTTTCCACGATGGGTCGTCGCGCTTTTGCTGGAACTCCTGAGCCTTGAGATAGTCGCATGGGTCGTACTCGTAGCTGATGGTCAGGGGAACGATGTTCAGTTCCTTGAGTTTTTCAACAATAGTGCCCTCGCCACCATAGGCAAGCATCTTAAGGACAGAGTCCTGGGTGTGGTCGCTGCTATCCTTGGCACGGCCCTCGCGCTGGGCTATCCAGATGTTCTCTTTCTTCTCTGTGATGGCATAGTGCATGTAGCGGCTCATCAGTATGCTGCTCTCCATCATCTCCTTGGCTTTGAGGCTGCGACGCACGGTGAATGCCTTGTTCATGCGCACAAGGGTCTTAATCCATGGATATATCAGCAGGTTGTCGCCAATGGCAATCTCGCAGGTAGTGGGGAAACCAGCCTCGTAGAGCATGAGGTCCAGTATGGCACTGTCCAGTACGATGTCGCGATGGTTGGAGATGAAGAGTTGGTTGTCGCTGTTGGAGATGGTGTCGTGGTTGAAGGTATATCCATGTGCATACTTCTTGAGCACGTATCGGACAACATGCTTCATGAAGCGCAATTGGAAGTCGAGTGGAGTCTTCACTCCGATGAACATCAAGCGGAAGATGCCATTGCGCAAAGCCTTGGGCAACCAGGGTGCCATGCCTTGCATCATCTTGTTGAAGTGGCGGTCGTTCAGCAGTTGGTTCAGAGCCTCCTTCATTTCTCCCTTTTCATAGGGGCGTATCTCGTCAAATTCGTGTATATCCATGGTATGATGTTTTTATTTTCCTTCAATGATATCTGTCATTACGTCCTTGATGTCCAAACCTGCAGCACGTATCTGTTGGGGAATGAAACTGGTGGCTGTCATGCCGGGTGTGGTGTTTATCTCCAGGAGGTTTATCTTCTCGCCCTCGGTGATGATGTAGTCGATGCGGATGATGCCATAGCATCCCAGGATGTCGTAGATGGTTGAGGTGAGTGTCTGCACACGTTGTGTGAGACGGTCGGAGATGCGTGCTGGGGTAATCTCCTCGACCTGACCATTGTACTTGGCATCGTAATCAAAGAACTCATTGGTGGTGACCACCTCGGTAATGGGCAGTACATGTGCAGAGGTGCGTGTCTTGTAGCAACCGCAGGTTATCTCTGTTCCACCCATAAAGGCCTCGACCATAACATCCTCTCCCTCCTTCAGTGCCAATTCTATGGCAGGGCGCAAGGCTTCGGGAGTCTTTACCTTGGTGGTGCCGAAGGAACTGCCTCCGCGTGCTGGTTTCACGAAGCAGGGCAGACCGATGCGGTCAAGGATGTCCTCGTCGCTGACTTCGTTTTCCTGACCTATGCGTATGATGAGGCTGTCTGCCACGCTAACACCAAGCGAGCGCATATAGTTGTTCAGAACGAACTTGTCAAAGGTCAGAGCCTCTACCAGCACACCGCTTGTGGAGTAGGGCATGCCGATGAGGTCATAGTAACCCTGCAGCACGCCGTTCTCGCCTGGTGCGCCATGAATGGTGATATAGCAAAAATCGGGACGAATTGTTTCGCCTTTTTCTGTAGTGAAGGTGAAATCGTTGCGGTCCACCTTGCTACGGTTGCCATCAGGCAAGATTGCCTCCCAACGCTCGGAGGTGAGTTCTACCTTGTAAACGATATATTTGTCCTTGTCAATAAAGGATTCTATTCCTATGGCGCTGCGCATGCTTACGTCATGCTCCGAACTGTCTCCGCCACAGATGATTGCTATTGTTTTCATTTATTATTTATGTTTCTTTGTTTTATTATCCTTTTCCGCTCCCCCCCACTAAACGCTCACCGCTCACCTCTCACCGTTAACCTCTCACCTCTCACCACTCACCTCTCATCCGCTCACCGTTAACCGCTCACCGCTCACCGCTCACCGCTCACCTCTCACCGTTAACCGCTCACCGCTCACCGTTCACCGCTCATCCGTTCACCTTCTTCCTCCACTTCTCTATCAGTGCCAGCATGTCGGGTGCGAGCTCGCTTTGGAAGTCCATCTCCTCGCCTGTGGTGGGGTGTTGGAAACCGAGAGTCTTGGCATGCAGAGCCTGGCGTGGGCAGAGCTCCATACAATTGCGTATGAATGCCTTGTAGGAAGAGGTCTGTTCGCCACGAAGTATCTGTTCGCCACCATAGCGCTCGTCGGCAAAGAGGGGATGACCAGTGTGCTTCATGTGAGCACGAATCTGGTGTGTTCGTCCTGTTTCCAAGCGACATTCTACCAATGTTACGGGTCCGAAGCGCTCAAGCACTCGCCAATGAGTGACGGCATGCTTGCCGATGTCGCTATCCTCGGGGAAGACAGCCATGCGCAGACGGTCCTTGGGGTCGCGTCCGATGTTGCCTATGATAGTGCCCGTGTCTTCTCCAAAGGGACCCCACACCAGAGCATTGTACAAACGGCGTGTGGTGTGGTAGAAGAACTGCTTGCAGAGCGAGGTCTTTGCCTCGGGAGTCTTGGCCACGACGAGCAAACCACTTGTGTCCTTGTCTATGCGGTGTACAAGTCCCACTTCGGGGTCGTTGGGGTCATAACGAGGGTCGTCCTTCAGGTGCCATGCAAGAGCATTTACCAGTGTGCCGCTGAAGTTGCCACACCCAGGGTGTACCACCATGCCGGCCGGCTTGTTGATGAGTAGCAGTTGGTCGTCCTCGTAGACAATATCCAGAGGTATGTCCTCGGGTATAATCTCCCAATCGCGCTTGGGGCGGTCGAGCATCAGAGTGATGATGTCGCCAGGCTTAACCTTGTAGTTGCTCTTAACGGCTTTGCCATTGGCCTGTATGTATCCAGCCTCGGCAGCCTTTTGTATGCGGTTGCGTGTGGTATCGCGAAGGTGGTCCATCAGGAACTTGTCCACACGGACGGGATTCTGTCCGCTATCTGCCACCACGCGACGATGTTCGTATAGTTCTGTTTGTCCCTCCTCGGATGTCGCATTGCCAGAGGTCAGACTTCCTTCAATACGTCCTTTTCCATCAAGGAATGCGAAGTCTTCATCGTCGAAGACTTCCAATTCGTCAAGGTTATCGTAACTGTCTTGTATTCCTGCCATTCCGTTCGGATTCAAAATTCGTAATCTTCACCATCTTGCATTGCGGCTTCAATGCTATCCTGAGCCCATTGCTCGTCCTCGGTGAGGCTATTGCCCACAACCAGCACTATGGGAGCTTCGGCAGGAATCTTGTCTCCAGCATTGACAACACGACCTCGGCATTTAACATTGATGACCCAGTCTTTGTCGCCCTCGACATATTCCTTGGGGCCCAGTTTGAATCCCATGGCACGCAGTCTTACTTCTGCTTCGTAGACGTCGCAGTTGTCGGCAATGTCGGGGAGTGTCAGGGTGGGGCCTTTGCCAGAATTTACCGTGAGGTATATCTTGCGACCACTTTTTACTTCAGCACCAGGTTTTGGTTGTTGCATCAGCACACTGCCTACGGCAAGGTTGCGGTTGTGCCCCGAATCTGCAACGACGGCAATCAAACCGTATTGCTCCAACAAGAGGGCAGCGTCGGTATGGTGTATGCGTGTAACATTGGGGACTTCGATAATCTCACCATGATTGGTGTAGGACTTGGTTCCGTACCATGCTCCCACAATCGCCAATACAATGAAAAGTAGCATGCCAAGGCAATTGCCCCATACTACGGGGCTGAGTATCTTTTTGAAAATCATTTCTGGGTGTACTATTATTAATGTTTTCTATGCAAAAATACTAATAAGTACGATATTATCCAAATATGTGGTGCAAATTGCGTTGATAAACGGATAAAAAAGAAGAAGAAGCAAGGAAAAACCTTACTTCTTCTCTTATGTCAAAGCATTTGATTGCTTACTTGCCATGCTTTTCGTCAGAAACGGTCAGCTTCTTGCGACCCTTTGCGCGGCGGCTTGCCAATACACGACGACCATTGGCAGTAGTCATTCTCTGACGGAAGCCATGCTTGTTGGCACGGCGGCGGTTAGAGGGTTGGAATGTTCTTTTCATAGCTATGTTTTGTTTTATTTGTTTTCACACAATGCGTTTCGGGGTGCAAAATTACATACTTTTTTGTAAACGACCAAACCTTTCTACTCTTTTTTCTTGTTTTTTGCCTAAAAAGTTGTACCTTTGCACATGAAAAAGCCCTATTCCGTGGATGGCTTTTGTAGATAGTGAATAACCAAATAATAAAAAACGAATATATGATTAACTCACAAGACATTAAGAAGGGTACTTGCATCCGCATGGATGGCAAGCTGTATTTCTGTATTGACTTCCTACACCGTAAGCCAGGTAAGGGTAACACCATCATGAGCGTAACTCTGAAGGATGTTGTTAACGGTGGTGTATTGGAGCGTCGCTTCAACATCGGTGAAAAGTTGGAGGATGTACGCGTAGAGCGTCGCCCCTATCAGTATCTCTATGCTGAGGGTGATGAGTATGTGTTCATGAACAATGAAACCTACGAGCAGGTTAATATCCCCGCTGACCAGATTACTGGTGTGAAGTACATGAAGGAAGGTCAGAATGTTGAGGTTGTTACCGATGCAAGCACCGAGACCATTCTCTATGCTGAGTTGCCCGCAAAGGTACATTTGGCTATCGAGTGGACAGAGCCCGGTTTGAAGGGTGATACTGCAACCAACACTTTGAAGCCCGCAAAGTTGGAGACTGGTGCCGACATCCGTGTGCCTTTGTTCATCAACGAGGGTGAGATTGTCGAGGTTGATACTCGCGATGGTAGCTATCTTGGTCGCGTAAAGGCTTAATACAAACCAACCTTAAATCAAGGGTGGGAGAGAATTGAAGAGTAAATTTTAATGAAATACTCCCTCATCATTCCCGTCTACAATCGTCCCGACGAGGTAGACGAATTGCTTGCCAGCCTGGAGGTGCAGACACTGAAGGACTTTGAGGTGGTGGTAGTCGAAGACGGCTCCACAATACCTTGTCTGAACGTGGTCAATGAGCACGCCTCCAGGCTGGCATTGCGTTATTACCAAAAGGAAAACAGTGGCCCTGGCCAGTCGCGCAACTATGGCGCCGAGCGCTCTCAGGGCGAATACCTTATAGTCCTGGATAGCGATTGTGTGCTTCCTCCTGGTTATCTTCAGGCGGTGGACGACGAACTGACACGCAAACCTTGCGATGCCTTCGGAGGTCCTGACCGTGCACACGATAGTTTCACACCAGTGCAGAAGGCCATCAACTACTCGATGACCTCCTTCTTCACAACAGGAGGCATACGCGGTGGTAAGAAGAAACTTGACAAGTTCTATCCCCGCTCATTCAATATGGGCATTAAGGCCGGACTATATCAGCGTTTGGGCGGTTTCTCTGCCATGCGTTTCGGAGAGGATATAGACTTCAGCATACGTATCTTCAAGAGTGGTGCCTCATGTCGTTTGTTCCCAGAGGCATGGGTGTGGCACAAACGTCGTACCGATATGAAGAAGTTCTTCAAACAGGTGCATAATAGTGGTATAGCACGCATCAACCTGATGAAGCGCCATCCAGGAAGCATGAAACTGGTGCACATGTTGCCAGCCGTATTCACCCTGGGTGTATTGTTCCTGGCCTTGCTATTCGTTTCTGGCTTTGCTTTGACAGCCGCTAACGTGTGTGGGATATTGACCAAATCGGTACAGCAAGACACCAGTATGTACTCGGTAGGAGTATATCTGGGCATTGTGGCTATGGTGGGTGCACTTATCCCCCTGTTGTTGTATTCCTTGCTGATATTTGTCGATTCCCTTTTGCAGAACAAGTCGTGCAAGGTGGCATGGCTCAGTATCAGGGCATCCTTCATCCAGTTGTTGGGCTACGGCACAGGCTTCATTCGTGCATGGTGGCTGCGTTGTGTTTGTGGACGCAACGAGGAGTTGCAGGCTTTCAAGAACAATTTCTATCAGTAGGCATAGGAGGTGGTGATATTGCTATTGTAGTTTCCAGACTATGAAGATAAAGGACTGGTCAGACGAAGAGCGTCCGCGAGAGCGCGTTATGTCGCTTGGGGTGGAGGCGGTGAGTTCGGCAGAACTCCTCGCCATACTCATTGGTAGCGGTACGCCCGAGGTGACCAGTGTCGACCTCATGCGAAGTGTCTTGGCCGACCATGGCGATAGCCTTCGTACACTTGGCACCCTCACGCGCCACGAACTTCAGCAATACAATGGCATCGGACCAGCCAAGGCAGTTACCATACAAGCCGCTTTGGAGTTGGGCAAGCGTTTGATGCTCGAAAGCAAGGGACCTCGTCATCGTTTCTCGGGTTCGGCGGATGTACATGAGTACTTCTCCGTTAGAATGCGTGACCTCAGTCATGAGGAATGTCATGTGCTTTTGCTCGATGTAAAGAATCAGTTTGTCGGGCACCATGTTGTCAGCCGAGGCGGAATAGCAGAGTCTACCGTAGATGTACGTCTGATTCTGCGTCAGGCATTGCTCACAGGTGCTCCCAATCTCATTCTGGCTCACAACCATCCCAGTGGCAATCCAATGCCCAGCCGTCAGGACCAAGAACTCACCAAGCGCCTTAGTGCTGCTTGCCAGACTGTGTCTCTTCGCCTGCTAGACCATATTATAATAGGTGATAATACATATTACTCGTTTGCCGACGAAGGGGGGATTTAACGGTGAGCGGTGAGCGGTGAGCGGTGAACGGTGAGCGGATGAACGGTGAGCGGATGAACGGTGAGCGGATGAACGGTGAGCGGTGAGCGGTGAGCGGTGAGAGCCCCCTCCAACCTCCCCCTAAAAGTGGGGACAACTATTGAACGGGACAACTATTGAACGGGAAACTATTAACGGTGAGCGGTGAACGGTGAGCGGTGAGAGCCCCCTCCAACCTCCCCTTAAAAGTGGAGACAACTATTGAACGGGGAACGATTAACGATGAGCGAATGAGCGGTTATTATCCACCCCCTCCGCGCTTCGGCTTTACCCAGCGTCGCAATGGGAATTGCGACCCTCAGAGGGCACAGACTGCTTTAGCTTGATGAGCTTCAGCGAATAATGACATCGAGTCATTCTTCTAAAGACCCTCTTCGTCCCCCTGTCTCAGAGGGACAGTTTAAAAACGGGGAGCGGATGAGGGGAAATAGAGCTCCTTAGAGTCCTTAGAGTCTTTAAACTCCCTATAATGCTTAAAGTCCTTTGTGATACTTAAACAATTAAGAAAATAATGGAAAACAACATACAAGAAACCTTGTCCATAGAGGAAAGGGCGGTGGAACTGCTCAAGACTGTATTTGACCCGGAAATTCCTGTCAATGTCTACGACCTTGGACTCATCTATCGTATTGAGGTGAAGGACGAGAACAAGGCTTTGGAGGTGGACATGACTCTGACCGCCCCCAATTGTCCTGCAGCAGACTTCATCGTTGAAGATGTGCGCCAGAAACTGGAGTGCATCGGAGGATTGGAACGTGTGGATGTGAATCTCGTATTCGAACCCGAGTGGACAAAGGATATGATGACCGAGGAAGCAAAGATGGAACTAGGATTCCTCTAAATGCGTTGCCACATTATTTATAATCGTCAGACTCAATACATTACAAAATGAAGAAGATATATTTCCTGAGCGATGCACATTTGGGTAGTCGTGCAACGGCAGACAACCATGAGCGTGAGAAGGCTCTGTGCCGTTTCTTTGACTCCGTAAGGCACGAGGCATCGGCAATATATCTTCTGGGTGATATTTTTGATTTCTGGTTTGAGTACCACAATCTGGTTCCAAAGGGGTACTCTCGCTTCCTTGGCAAACTCTCCGAACTGACCGATGCTGGCATTGAGGTACACTTCTTTACAGGCAACCACGACATGTGGGCATTTGATTACTTGGCAGAGGAGTGTGGTGTTAAACTTCATGCTGCACCCTGCGAGATAACACTGCCAGTAGTATCAGGCACACCCCAAAAGGCTTTTGTTGGGCATGGCGACGGATTGGGAGACCCTAGCAAGGGATTCCGCTTTATCCGTAGCATATTCCACTCAAGAGTGTGCCAGTGGTTGTTCCGCAACATATTTCCAGCAGATTTAGGCATGGAGTTCGGTCTGCGTTGGGCCAAGTCCAGTCGTTTGAAGCATACCAGAATAGCTGTGGCAGAGAATGGTGACCGTCTTTCTGTTTCAGAAGATGGAACCATATCCAATAGTCTGGGCGATGTATTGTCCCGCAACATAGAAACAGAGGAACCATATCAGGGAGAGGCCAATGAACCCCTTGTGATATTCTCCAAACAATATCTTCAGACTCACCCCGATACTTCATTCTTCCTTTTCGGACACCGCCACATAGAGCTTGACCTAATGCTTTCTCGTCATAGCCGACTTCTCATCCTCGGCGAGTGGATAAGGAAATTCACCTATGCCGTATGGGATGGTGAAAACATGCTGTTGGACAACTACGAAGAGTAAGTGAGGGACGAAGAGGTAAAGGCAGAATTCGAACAGAATAATGTAGAATAAGTTTGTTCCAACCTATAAATATAAGACCTCGGATTTGCGCGATATTGTAAATCCGAGGTCATTTTTATCTTGTGTTAGTCTTGTTTTCTATGCCTGGCGGTAGTAGTCCACCTTGTCTGGTGTCATCTTGCGAATCCAGTTGAATTGCTTTTCCACTTCGGCATCGGCCATGTTGACATATACCTGCAGGCTACGACCGAAAAGTTCGGGGTTCTTCAGCGTGTTCTGCATGAGCAGGTGACACATGATGATATTGCCAGCCATGTCGTAGAGATGACGAGCGCAGAGGTCGTGGAAGTCCTGGTCGCCAGTATCCTTCACGGCTGCTGTGCATGCATTGAACTTGCTTGCCATTTCCTTCAGACGACGCAAGGTGTAATCTCCCTCCAGACCTGCCATCATAGCTTGTCGTTCCATATCCTGTATCACGGTGGCATACATGCCGTTTGTCACATATCGTATGGCAGCTACGGTCTGCATCTGTGTGGTACCCTCGTATATGTTCATTATGCGTGCATCGCGATATAGACGTTGACAAGCGTACTCCATCATGTAACCGCTACCACCATGCACCTGCAGACAATCATAGGCATTTTGATTGGCATATTCCGAGTTCATACCTTTGGCCAAGGGGGTAAAGGCATCGGCCAAACGAGAGTACTGCTTCAGCTCCTGACGCTCCTCGGCAGTTAGTTTGCGTTCACGAGAGATATCCTCCAGGTTCTTGTATATGTCCACATAACGAGCAGTCTGATAGAGTAGGGCACGACCTGCATCCAGACGAGCCTTGATATTGGCTATCATCTCTGCCACGGCAGGAAACTCTATGATGGCCTTGCCAAACTGCTTGCGGTCTCGAGCATAAGCTACAGCCTCCTCATAGACCGCCTGACTCAATCCCACACTCTGTGCGGCAATACCCAGACGTGCACCATTCATCAGCGACATGACGTATTTGATGAGACCCAACTTGCGGTCGCCACAGAGTTCACATTTGGCATTCTTGTATACCAGTTCACAGGTTGGCGAACCATGAATACCCAGTTTGTTCTCTATTCGACGCACCTCCACACCACCATCACGCTTGTCGTAGATGAACATGGACAGTCCGCGTCCGTCTCTTGTGCTAGCCTCGCTACGTGCCAGAACCAAATGTATATCACTGTCACCATTGGTGATGAAGCGCTTTGCTCCATTCAGTCTCCAGCACCGATTCTCCTCGTCGTAGGTGGCCTTCAGCATCACGCTCTGCAGGTCGCTGCCTGCATCTGGCTCTGTGAGGTCCATAGACATGGTCTCGCCGGCACACACACGGGGAATGTACTTCTGCCTTTGCTCCTTTGTGCCAAAGCAATATAGAGTCTCGATGCAATCCTGCAATGACCATATGTTCTGGAAACCAGCATCTGCTCTTGCCACCATTTCGTTGGCAGCAGTGTAGATAGTAACAGGCAGATTCAAACCACCATAGCGTCGAGGCATAGTCATTCCAGTAAGACCGGCCTGGTTTACTGCCTGCAGATTCTCATAGGTTTTGGAGGCATAACGCACACGACCGTTTTCGCAATGCGCTCCTTCTGCATCCACAGCCTCGGCATTGGGCCATACTACGTTGGCCATGATATCGCCCACGATGTCCAGCAGACGGTCGTACGAGTCCATCGCATCGGCAAAATCCTGCGGAGCATAGTCGTGCGCATCCTTATCGGCATAGCCCAGTTCCTTTAGTTCCACGATGCGCTGCATCAGCGGACTGTTCTCAAGTTCGAACTTGATTTCCTTTATATCAGTATAGAAGTTTGCCATAGGATTCTTACTTGCTGTTTTGTTTGTAATACTTGATGAGTTTTGGCACCACCTCTTCCACCGTGCCGTTGATAACATAGTCGGCAATCTGGTTGATGGGTGCATTCTCGTCGGAGTTGATGCTTATGATGATGCCACTCTCCTTCATACCTGCCACATGCTGTATGGCACCGCTTATTCCGCATGCTATGTACACCTTGGGGCGCACTGTCACGCCAGTCTGACCTATCTGCAGGTCATGGTCGCAGAAATCTGCATCCACGGCGGCACGACTGGCACCCACCTCGGCATGTAGCACTCGTGCCAGTTCGTAGAGTTGGTCGAAACCTTCCTTGGAACCCACGCCATAACCTCCTGCTACTACGATGGAAGCCCCCTTCAGATTGTTCTTGGCAGCCTCTACATGGCGGTCTATTACACGTGTAACATACTCAGCCTCGGGAACGAACTTTGCCACGTCTTGCACGATTACCTCACCCTTATAGGCGGTATCCAGCACCTCTGCCTTCATCACACCAGAGCGCACCGTGGCCATCTGTGGACGGTTCTCGGGATTTACTATCGTTGCCACGATGTTGCCACCAAAGGCGGGACGAATCTGGTAGAGCAACTGATCGTAATGTTTGCCCTGTTTCTTGTCGTCGTGAGGACCAATCTCCAGCGCAGTACAATCAGCGGTAAGTCCGCTATTCAGTGCGCTACTCACACGTGGTCCAAGGTCTCGTCCCACCACATCGGCTCCCATCAGACATATCTGTGGTTGCTCCTGCTTGAAAAGATTCACCAGCACAGCAGTATGTGGCTTGCTCGTGTAGGGACTCAAACCCTCGGCATCGAAGATATGCAGACGGTCCACTCCATAGGGCAGAATCTGCTCCTCCACCTTGCCCGTGATACCATGGCCCACGGCCACGGCCTCGAGTTGCACACCCAGCGTGTTTGCCAACTTGCGACCTTTGGTCAGGAGTTCCTGACTCACCTCGGCCACCTGTGTGCCTTCTATCTCGCAATAAACGAATACGTTGTTCATAGTCTTCCTTACTTTTTTCTTCCCTCCTGTGGTTTATCCTATGGTGTGACTTGCCAGAAGTTCCTGTACCAGTGCGTTGATATCCTCGTCGCTACTTGTCAACACCTTGTTTTCCTTAGCCTTGAAGACGATGTTCTCTACGGCTTTCACCTTTGTTGGCGAACCAGCCAGACCGCATTGTGCGAGGTCGGCATTGATATCAGAGCAGTTCAACTGTCCCAGTGTCAGGTAAGGTTTTTTCTCGTATTCCTCTGCATATGGCAAGTCGCCAAAGCCAGTGCCTTGAGGCAATTCCATGGGAGCCAAAGCACGCTTGTATTTCAGCACCAGTTTGGCATTCCTTGGTCGGCATGGTGCGGCACTACCGTTTACTGTTAGCACGCAAGGCAACGGACTTTCCACCGTTTCCACTCCGCCATCTATGTGGCGCTTTACACGGATTATACCATCCTGCAGGGAGAGTATCTCTTCGGTGTATGTTATCTGGTTCAGCCCCAGCTTCTCTGCCACCTGTGGACCCACCTGTGCCGTATCGCCATCGATGGCCTGACGACCGCCAATGATGAGATCCACCTGCGGAGCCACATGCTTTATGGCCATGGACAGAGCATAACTTGTGGCCAGAGTGTCGGCACCTGCGAAAGCACGATCGGTGAGCAGATATCCTCCGTCGGCACCACGATACATAGCCTCACGAATCACCTCGGCAGCACGTCCGGGGCCCATGGTCACAATGGTAACTGTTGTGCCAGGATTTTGGTCTTTCAGTCTCAGTGCCTGCTCCAAGGCATTCAGGTCCTCGGGGTTGAAAATGGCAGGCAGTGCGCTACGGTTCACCGTTCCCTCTGGAGTCATGGCATCGGGTCCCACATTGCGCGTGTCGGGTACTTGCTTGGCAAGCACAACAATGTTCAGTTTCATATATTTCTATATACTTTTTATTGCACTATTATCTCAAAACTGTGCAAAAATAGAAAATAAACTTGGAAGGAACAAGAGATTTGTGCAATTTTCGTGCTTTTTATATTAGACGACTCATTGAAGACAATATGTCGTCTGAGGCAATTCGATACGATGAATGAAGGCAGACAATACGACGACTTATGCACCATGTCCTAATGTCCACATAAGCTTGATATTGCCACCGATAGTATGGGAGGTTAAACATTATTTTCCCCAACCGAGGGTCGGAGTGAAGAAATTGTTATATCTTTGTCGATAATTAATTCTAAAATAGCGACATGATAGAATATCTTAGAGGCAAGCTTGCCGAACTAGAACCCACGATGGCTACTGTGGACTGCATGGGTGTGGGTTATGGTGTGAACATCACGCTGAACACATATGCCGCCATACAGGGCAAGGAGGATGTGAAGTTATGGATATACGAGTCTATCCGCGAGGATGCCTACCAGTTGTGGGGTTTCTCCACCAAGGTGGAACGAGAAGTCTTCCTCCTGCTCATCACCGTCAGCGGTATTGGTGCCAATACGGCAAGGATGATACTCTCGGCACTCACTCCTCAGGAACTCTGTAACATCATTTCCAGTGGCAATGCCAAGATGCTCACTCAGGTGAAAGGCATTGGTCCCAAGGCGGCACAACGCATCATTGTGGACCTGGGCGACAAGATAATGGCCCTGGCAGCAGATGCCTCCATGGTACAGGGCGGAGGCAAGAGCACTGGTGCTGCCACACTGAACAACGAGGTGATGGACGAGGCCATACAGGCACTGACCATGCTTGGTTTCAGTCCTGCCCCAACGAGCAAGGTGGTGAGCAAGATACTGACAGACGAACCATCGGCTCCAGTGGAGAAAGTCATAAAATTGGCATTGAAAATGCTATGATGGCGAGAAAAAGCCTAAATAGTATCGTTCGTTGCACAATAAATAAGGTGTGCTAGTCGTTTTTATAGCGTGAAAAGACTAGAAAGGTTCATACGGCTTTGGCTAGTGATGGGTGTGATATTACCTGTCACTGGTTTTTTTGTGCCTTCGTGCGAGCCTTTTTTTATTACGCGTGCCTACGCACAAAGCACCAATAGTCGAACAACTACTGAGGTCAAGGAGGATACTGCCAAGACTCGCAAACCACGCTATAGTGTGCGTCGTACCTCAACCGAAACCACAGACGATGTTAAGCACCGCTCAACCGACTTGCAGAATCCCGACAACCTGAAGACCGATGTCACTTATGACGAGACGAGCGGAACATATCACGTGGGCACCACCATGGTGAAGACCGATGGTAAGACATCGGCAAAGAAGAAAGCTGCCACCAGTTCTGCTTCCACATCTTCCAAGAGCAATAGTGGCGACAACAAGAATGCCACCAATGTGAAGTTGGGCAGTTTTCTGCCAGCCAACGATAAGGGGTTCGACCTGGGAACGGCAACGAGCTATCTGTCGCCTTCGCTGGTGATGAGTTTCGATGAGTACATGAAATGGAGCCTCAGCCAAAGCATGGCACAGTACTATCGTCAGCGCAATCAGGAACTCTTCCTAACAAAGGGTAATAGCAAGTTCGACTTCACCGACATGCGCTTCTCGCTGGGTCCTGCAGAAAAGATATTTGGTCCTGGTGGTGTACGTATTACGACCACAGGTTCGGCAGACCTGAAGATAGGCGGCAACATGAAGTCTACGGACAACCCCACCCTTGCTGCCAGCCGAAGGAGTTCGTTTGGTCTGGACTTTGACCTGAAGATGAACCTCTCCGTAACTGCCAAGGTGGGCGACAAGGTGGACATGCGGCTTAACTACGACTCGGACGCCACCTTCGACTACGACCAGCAGAATCTGAAACTGAAATACGCTGGCAAGGAGGACGAGATAATAAAGTTGGTCGAGGCTGGTAATGTGTCCATGCCCTCGAACATGAGCCTGGTGCCCGGCGTGAGCAGTTTGTTTGGTCTTCGCACCGATGTGCAGTTTGGTAAACTGAAGTTGCAGACGGTCTTTGGACAGAAGAAGTCGGCAAGCAAGAGTGTCTCTGGCAAGGGCGGAGCCAATACAACCAGTTACGAACTCTCGGTTACCGACTACGAAGAAAACCGCCATTTCTATCTGGCGCATCACTTCCGTGACACCTACGACAAGAACATGCGTACTCTGCCCACCATAGCTAGTGGCGTGACAATCAAGCGCATAGAAGTGTGGGTGACTAACAAGACCGGAACTACCACCAACACGCGTAACATCATAGCGCTGACCGATTTGGGTGAGCCGCAGAACATACGAGGCCCATGGCAAGGAACAGGAGGTACCGTGCCACACAATCGTGCCAACAACGAGTACACCTCGCTGGTTGAAAATCTTGCCGTTCGCGATATCAGTCAGGCGGGCAATATGCTTGAAGCAGAGTATGGCTTGCAAGGCTCTTTCGATTACGACAAATTGCAATCGGCACGCTTGCTTTCTTCTAGCGAATACTATCTGAATTCCGCATTGGGTACGCTGACGCTGAACACCACTTTGCAACCCGACGACATCTTGGCCGTGGCCTATGAATACACCTATGGCGCACAGACATATCAGGTGGGTGAGTTCTCCAGCGACCTCACCAGTACCGACCAGGCACTGATGCTGAAGATGCTGAAGGGTAGCACCAATAGTCCCTCATTGCCCACATGGCGCCTGATGATGCGCAATGTGTATTCTTTGGGAACCAATTCATTGCAGAAGGAGAAATTCCGTCTTGACATCAAGTATCAGTCCGACTCGAGCGGTGTCTATCTCAACTATCTGCCCGAGGATACATTGAAGGGCACCATACTGTTGCGTGCCATGAACCTGGATCGTCTGGATGCCAACAACAAGCCTCAGCCCAACGGACAGTTCGACTTTGTCGACGGATACACCGTCCACAAGGGCCGCATCATCTTCCCCGTGGCAGAACCCTTCGGTGAGCATCTGCGTCAATGGATAGAGGCACGAGGAGGCAAGCAGATGGCCGACAAGTATGTATTCCAGGAACTCTACGATACCACCAAGACCGCCGCCAAGCAGATGGCCGAGAAGAACAAGTTCCTGCTTACTGGCCAGTACAAAGGCTCTGCCGCCAACGAGATAGACCTCGGTTCGGGCAGCATTGCGCCAGAATCGGTGGTTGTCACCGCAGGAGGTGTCACTCTGCTGGAGAATACCGACTATATTGTAGACTACAACAATGGTATCGTCACCATCATCAATCAGAGTATCATCGATGCAGGCACCCCCATCAATGCCTCGGTGGAGAGCAATGACACCTATGGTATGCAACGCAAGACCTTTGTGGGATTGAATGCTGATTATCAGGTGAACAAGAACCTGACTATTGGTGGTACCTTCCAATACTTGAGCGAGCAACCCATGACCACCAAGGTGAGCATGGGCAACGAGGCGCTGAACAACATCCTTTGGGGTGCACACCTCTCGTGGAAGCACAAGGCACAATGGCTCACCAACTGGATAGATGCCATACCCTTTGTCGAGGCTACACAACCCAGTCAAATAAGTTTCGATGCTCAGGTGGCACAATTGGTGGCAGGTCAGAGCAATACTGTGCAGGGCGGAGCCTCGTATTTGGATGATTTCGAGGATACTAAGCGCAAGACCTCGCTCATACAACCCACTTACTGGCAGATGGCTTCTGTGCCCAGTCCATCGCGCAACACCAAACTCATCGGACGCTTTACCGAGAGCCGTTTGACGGGCGATGTGGCATACGGCTACAATCGTGCCTTGCTGGCATGGTATTGCATCGACCCTATTTTTACTAACCGTAGTTCTACGCTGACTCCCAGTCATATTAAGAGCGACCTCAACCAGCTCTCCAATCACTATATTCGTGCCATCTACGAACTGGAACTCTATCCCAACAAGTCGCAGACATCCTACAATAGCAACTCCACGCTCAACGTCCTCAATATGGCCTTCTATCCCCAGGAGCGTGGTCCTTACAACCTCACCACCGAGGTGGATGCACAGGGCAATCTGCTCCGTCCCGAAACCCGTTGGGGCGGTATGATGCGCAAGATGGACAATACCGACTTCGAGGCACAGAACATTGAGTACATCGAGTTCTGGCTCATGGACCCGTTCTTCTACGAAAAGAAGAACGGCACCACGAAGAAGAAACTGGGTGGCGACCTCTACTTCAACCTCGGTGAGATAAGCGAAGACATCCTCAAAGATGGCAAGAAGGCCTACGAGAGCGGACTGCCCATAGATGGCAATATGGACTATGTGGAACAGACCACCTGGGGCTATGTGCCAAAGACCAATAGCATCACCTATGCCTTTAACAACGAGGCTGGTTCGCGTGAAAAGCAAGACCTCGGTTTGAATGGTCTTAACGATGAGCAGGAGAAGACCTTTGGTCCATATATGAAGTTCTGGAACGAACTGAATGCAGGTTCTCTGGCCTCTCTGCCCGATACCGTGCGCCAACAACTATTGGCCGATCCTGCCAACGACAACTACCACTATTTCCGTGGTTCGGACTATGACCGTGACAAGGTTCCTGTGCTCACACGCTACAAGCGCATCAACATGCCTCAGGGCAACTCGCCAGATAGCCAGAACTCGCCCGAGAATTATGAAACGGCATGGAAGAATACTCCCGATATAGAGGATATCAATTCGGACTACACCCTGGGCGAGAGCGAGAAGTACTGGCAATATCACCTGCCTATCACACCAGAGAATCTGCGTCCTGGTGGCAAATATGTTTCCGATACACGCACCGCCACGGTGACTCTGCGCAATGGCGAGATAGAGAATATCGATTGGTATCTGATACGCATACCTCTGCACGATTCCGACAAGGAGAGTGTGGGTGGTATCACCGATTTCTCCAACATCCGCTTCATGCGTATGTTCATGACCAATTTCACCGACGAGGTGATACTTCGTTTTGGCACCCTCGACCTTGTGCATGGCGATTGGCGTACCTACGAGAATACACTCTATGCCGGTAATGTGGCTTCGAGTGCCAATACCGACTTTACCATCACCGCCGTAAATATCGAGGAGAACAACGACCGCGTGCCTGTGAACTATGTTGTGCCCCCTGGCATATCTCGTGTCACAGATGCTTCCAGCGGTACTCTGATGGAGAGCAACGAGCAGGCCTTGGCACTGACGGTGAAGAACCTTGGTCCCAACGATGCACGTGCTGTTTACAAGAATGTGAAGTACGACATGCGCAAGTATCGTCACCTGCAACTCTTTGCTCATGCCAATCAGTTGGAACCCTCGGATGCCGATGCCACACCATTGCAGAGCGGTCAGGTTAGTGTGTTCCTGCGCCTGGGTTCGGACTATCGCAACAACTACTACGAGTACGAAATCCCCTTGGAACTCACTCCCATAAGGAGCAGTGGTAAGTATAGCAACAATTCTTACGACGACCGTGTGGCGGTATGGCCCGAGGGCAATATGTTTGATTTTGATTTGGACATGTTGGTTGACTTGAAGCGTCAGCGCAATAAGAATGGTGTGTCGTACAATCAACTCTATACTGGCTACGACCCAGACAAGCCCAGCAATCGTATTGCCGTCATAGGTAATCCCTCCTTGGGCGAAGTGAAGACCATCATGATAGGTGTGCGCAACCATGCCGATGCCAACAAGAGCGTGGAGGTGTGGGTCAACGAACTTCGTCTGCAAGAGTTTACCAACGAGGGCGGTTGGGCAGCACAGGGCAACCTGAACATCCAACTCTCCGACATCGCCTCTGTCTCTGCTACAGGCAAGATGGTGACGGCTGGTTTCGGTGGCATAGAGCAGACCGTTTCCGAGCGAAGCGACAAGGATGATTATCAATACCAGATAACCACCAGTGGCGATGCAGGTCGTCTCTTGCCAGAGAAGGCCAGAGTGTCGGTGCCCATATACTATAGTTACAACAGGCATATTGTCAAGCCCAAGTATAATCCTTTGGATACCGATATGCTACTTTCCGAGGCTCTTGATGCCACACAAAGCAAGTCCGAGAGGGATTCTATCGTGTCGCTCACATCACAGAGCGATATGAGTAGCAACTTCTCCATCAGCGGAGCTAAAGTGAATATTGCCAGCAAGAAGCATCCTATGCCCTATGACCCGGCAAACTTCTCCTTCTCGTATGCCAAGACACGAAGCGAGAGTAGGGGAGAGACTACTGTCTATGAGTATAACGAATCGTGGAAGGCTTCGATGGCATATGCTTGGTCGCCAAATTGGAAGAACTGGGAACCTTTCAGCAAGTGGAAGACAAAGAGCAAGTGGGCACAGATAATCAAGGATCAGAATATTGCTTTCGCTCCGCAGAGTCTTACGTTCAATACCGACTTGGGACGCACCTACTATGAATTGCAAGAGCGTGACCTGGAGAATATCGGCAATTCACAGGCTCTGCCCGTGACATGGAGCAGTACCTATTTGTGGAATCGTAATTTCTCTCTGCGTTGGGACATTTTCAAGGCCTTGCACTTCTCGTTCCAGAGTGCCACCAATGCCGAGGTGGAGCAACCCAATGTTGTGGTCAACAAGGACCTCTATCCCGATGAATACCAGGCATGGAAGGATAGTGTGAACCTGAGTTTGGCAGGTTTCGGTCGTCCTTTGGACTATAGCCAGAGTGCCACGATGTCTTATAAGTTGCCCATCAACAAGATTCCCATCTTCGACTGGATTACTGCCGATGGTAGTTACAACACCCAATACTCATGGAAGCGTGGTGCAGAACTGGAGAATGGTTCCAGTCTGGGACATACCATCAACACCCAGCGCAGCATCAATGCCAATGGTAAGCTGGCCTTGGAGACACTATATAACAAGTCTCCCTTCCTGAAGGAGGTGAACAAGGTATTCTCTGCCTCCAATGTTAAGTCAGAAGCCAACAAGAAGAAGACCGAGAAGAAGCGTGAGAAAGAGCGTGAGCAGCGCGAAAAGGAAAAGATGGAACAGGCCCGCATCAAGGCAGAGGAAGAGGCTAAGAAGACAGGAGAGAGTGTGGATAGTATATTGGCACGCACCATGTCCAAGGGCACACAATCTAATGCCAAAGGTACTTCAGCCCAGAAGAAGAGAAGTGGTTATGGCGCAGGTTTCGCTCGTGAATTGCAACTCATTCCCGATAGTGCCATGACCCTGACGCACAACCAGAAGTCCAAGCGTCTGATAGTGCGCATTCAGGATGCCAAGGGACATGACTATAAGATAAAGTACAAGAAGTTGGACGATAACAAGATACAGCTCTTTGCCAGTCCCTCGGATAGTGTGAAGGTGCGTGTGAATGTTGTTGCCAAGCCCAAATTGAGTGAAGAGAAATGGTACAAGTGGGCTCAGGCCGGTGCACGCTTTGCCATGATGCTGAGGAATGTCAGCGTGTCATATCGCAATACCTACAACCTCTCCATGTCGGGTTTTGTGCCCGAAGTGGGAGATGTCTTTGGTCAGCGCATGACCTCAGCCAATGGTTTTGCTCCTGGTGTGGATTTCGGTTTCGGACTTGTCACCGACGATTATATCAACGATGCCAAGAGTCGTGGATGGCTCCTTTGTGCCGACAGTATTTCCACCCCTGCCACCTCGTCGACAACAGAGGATTTGCAGATAAAGGCCAGTTTGGAACCATTTACCGACATGAAAATAGACCTTAACATGTCTCGTACGGTCAATCGTAGCAAGAGCATACAGTTTATGTACGATGGTTCGCCCACCACCCAAACGGGTTCTTTCAATATGACCATCGTGTCGCTCTCTTCTGCCTTTGCCGGTAATGGCAATGCTGGCAATGGATACTATAGTTCCACCTTTGAGAACTTCCGCACCATGCTCCCTGTATACCAGCAACGTGTGGAGCAACAATATATCGGAGGCAAGGATCCTATGGGAAGACCATATCTGGGTAGTAATGGCGACCCATCTAAGGGCAATGTCACGGCGGTGAACAGATATGGTGCCGATGTGATGATTCCCGCTTTCCTGGCGGCTTATACAGGTGGTGGCACCACTCGCGAACTCAATATCTTCCCCTCTTTGTCAAGAATGTTGCCCAACTGGAGTCTGACCTATAAGGGACTATCCAATCTTCCCTTCATTCGCGATTATTTCAAAAGCGTGACGGTGACTCATGGTTATAAGAGTGTCTATGCCGTAGGTTCCTATAATTCCTATGCTTCGTGGATGGAGTTCATGCACGGCACCGACTTGGGCTTTACCGTTAGTCAGACCACAGGTGCATATACTCCCAGCAGTTGCTACGATATCAGTTCGGTTAGCATCAACGAAAGTTTTGCTCCTCTCCTGGGACTGAATTTCACCTTCCACAACAATATGACCCTCAAGGCAGAGTATCGCACCACCAGAGTGCTGACCCTTTCTGTCACCAGTGCACAGCTCACACAGACAGGTTCGCAGGACTTTGTCTTGGGTTGGGGTTATAAGATTAACGACTTCCGTTTGGGAAGCATCTTCGGTAGCAAACGTGCCAGTCAGAAGGCTCTGCGTAGCACCGCAAAGAAGAATGCTTTGAAGGCGCGCAATACTGGTAGTGATGGACGCGAGAACATCAAGAGCAAGAGTAATGGTTTTGCCCATGCCTTGTCGTTGCGTTTCGATTTCTCTATACGCAATCAGGATGCCATACGTCGCGACATACAGACCGGATTGAGCGAAGCCACTTCGGGCAACAAGGCCATCAAGGCATCGTTCCGTGCCGACTATACGATGAGCAAATATGTGACCATGACCCTCTACTACGACCGTCAGCGTTCGCAACCGCTTCTCTCCTCTTCGGCATATCCCACCGTCACCCAGGATTTCGGCCTCAGTATGAAATTCGCCCTGACAAGGTGATGAACGCTTGACGGTGAGAGGTGAGCGAAACTCTGCACTCTGTATTTAAAATAAACACAAAATAATATGAACTACATTCTACCCATTCTTCTACTCATCGTGTCCAATATCTTCATGACACTTGCGTGGTATGGACATCTGAAATTGCAGGACATGCACATTCTGCATGGCAACACCCCATTGTATGTCATCATACTCATCTCCTGGGGATTGGCATTCATGGAGTATTGTTTCATGATTCCTGCCAACCATTTCGGATTCAAGGAAAATGGCGGTCCATTCTCGCTTTTCCAGTTGAAGATCATCCAGGAGGCAATAACATTGATAGTCTTCACCGTTTTCACCGTGACATGTTTTCGTGGCGAGACACTTCAATGGAACCACCTCGTTGCATTCGTATTCCTCTTCCTTGCCGTCTTCTTCGTTTTCCTGAAATAACGGAACCACACTCATGCTATGACCCGACTTGACAGAGAACAGAAAATAGCCTTTGCCCGTATCATTACCGACTTGATAGAGGCAGATTTCATCGTCGAGGCAGACGAGATGCAATTCTTTGAACACATTATTTCAAAGGATTGTTTTTCTATTACCGATGCCATGTTGATAGAGGCTAAAAAGATGGACTTTGCCAAGGCTGTGAGCATACTGAGGGAATTGGACGAAGAGGGTAGGGCAGAGATTGTGGATGTGCTGAGGCAGCTTGCCATGTCGGACGGAACTTGTGTTCCCCTCGAGGCAATACTTGTCTTTGCCGTGGAGCAGGTGCTAAGGCACAATGCACAGATTTTCTCCACCCCATCCATAGGTGTGGATATAGACAACCTCAGCGTCATTTTCGTCGAGAACGAGGATGCTACAGAGGCAAACCGCCAGATAGAGCAACAACTGGACAGTATCAGCGATGCACTCAGTTCCGTTGGTTTCCACTTTGTCTACATCCCTGGTGTTGTCAACGACTTTCGCCAGATGCCTTCCGACTACATCCGCAAGGTGGTAAAATACATGATGCCCTCTGCCTCACTTCAGCGCGTTGACGACATATGCCAGAATCTCCTGGGACTGACAACATCAAGATTTTGTCGCGATACTCTCTACAAGAAACTTGGCATCAATCTCATCGGCGACAAGCCTTCTTTCCTTATTAAAATCAATGATTCAGACATTCTTGCACATTACGAAAACGACGATGCGCAGAGAATACGTTTTGCCAACTATCTGCAACTGGAGGCAGGCAACGATGTTGCCAGTGTGCTTCACAAAATAGTGAATGGCTATGCAGGATTGATAAATGCCCCCATCTCCAAGGAGAGCAAACCAGAGTCGGGCAAGTTCATATACCATGGTTTTCATCGCTCGTTGTTCGACCTCATTGCATATGGCAAGCAGAGCAGAGAGTATAGGTTGGTCTTCGAAATCTCCAACCACAAGGTTCTGGTATATTTCGAATCCATCGACGAGGCATGCGAAAGGATTGTTCTCAAACTCACCCCGCAAGAGACATCCTTGTATTTCATGATAGTGCAAAAGTCATTATTGGGCAGTGGACTTGATTGGCGCGAACACATACCGCCGACCGAGAAGATGCGACTATTGTCGGAGTACAATCGTCTGTATGCTATTATAGGCAGGTCCAATCTGGTCACGGAATACAAGGACCGCACTCAGGTGCATCATATCAAAAACAGAATTCGTGTGTTGCAATCCATTGCCAATGTCGAAATGTTCATCCCCGAGCATTATAGAAACGGCAATGCTTCGTACTATCGCATACGCGCGAACCATAATTTTATACGCATCGACTCAAATATAACGTTGTAATCGGCATTGTATTTGCCAAAGATGACGTACTTTTGTCTCTGAAAACTAAAAAAAAACAGAGACAATTATGCTTAAAAAGAGAGCCTTTATAGCCACCTGTATGGTTGACGATGGCGACATCGTGCAAAGTGGTGTAGGCAAGAATATTATCCCCCCTCCCGAAAAGGAACCATTGTGGAAACAATATCTCGAGAAATTCAAGGACCCCATCATCATTGTTCTTTTGGTGGTATTTTTCTTCTCGGTTCTTGTTGCCATATACGAGATTTTCTATTTGGACAAGGGGTGGTCGCTCCTCATGGAACCCTCCGGTGTGCTTGTTGCCTTGTTGCTGGCCACCGGTGTAGGTTTTATCTTTGAGGTCAAGGCTGGCAAGGAGTTTGAGATTCTCAACAAGGTCAAGGACTCGCGTCCCGTCAAAACCATCCGCCGTCCCACCGCCGATTCGCGTCCGCGCCTGATGATGATAAAGAAGCACGACGTTGTCGTTGGCGACATCATCAAACTCGAGAGCGGCGACGAGATTCCTGCCGATGGAGAATTGCTGGAATGTAACTCTCTCCGTGTCGACGAGTCCAACTTCACCGGCGAACTCTATGCCACCAAGACCACCGACGAGGCAGAGTTCGACAAGGATGCCACCTATCCCTCCAATTTCCTTCTCAGAGGCTCCATCGTTATCGAGGGCACGGCAATGTATCGTGTCACCGCCATAGGTATGGACACAGAGGAAGGCAAGGGTGTGGCACGCACACAAGAGGGCAGCGATGTCGAGACTCCTCTCAACAAACAATTGGCACAATTGGGCAAATGGATTTCTACCGTAAGTTTCGTCATTGCCTCGTTAATAGTTGTTGGACGAACCATATATTTCCTTTTCTTCGATGGCGACCATCTGAGCAACCCCAATTTCATAGAGATAGCAGAATTTATCCTGGGTTCGGTGATGATAGCAGTAATGCTTATTGTCGTTGCTGTTCCCGAGGGCTTGCCCATGAGTGTTACCGTAAGCCTGGCTCTTAGTATGCGAAGGATGCTCAAGGAGAACAATCTCGTGCGCAAACTTCATGCCTGCGAGACTATGGGTGCTGCCACTGTTATCTGTACCGACAAGACAGGAACGCTGACAAAGAACCAAATGACGGTAATGGAAACAGACTTCTATGGAGGTGAAGAGGAGTTTGAACTTATCAGACAGAATATGGCGATAAACTCCACGGCAGAAGTTACCAAAGAGAGCAATGGCAAGCTATCCACCATAGGCAACCCCACCGAGGTGGCACTGCTCAAGTGGATGCACAAGAGTGGTCCCGATTACGAGCATTATCGCGACACCTGCACCATCCTCTCTCAGCAACCCTTCTCCACCGAGACCAAATACATGCAGACCACCGCTATAATGCACGAGGGAGACTCGCCTCTGCGTTTTGTCAAGGGTGCTCCCGAGATAGTCCTTGCCATGTGCGATAGTATCGCATCCAATCAGTCGGTCGAGCACGTCCACAACACCCTGCGTGGCTATCAGAACAAGGCCATGCGCACCCTGGGCTTTGCATGCCAGCGACTCACAGAGCAAGGCAATGAGCCCCTGGTGTTCCTGGGTGTCGTAGGTATCGCCGACCCCATTCGCGACGATGTACGCGAGGCCATCCTCACATGCAAGGACCGAGCCGGTGTGCGCGTTATCATTGTCACTGGCGACACTCCAGGTACCGCCAACGAGATAGGCCGCCAGATAGGACTCCTCACCGAAGACGAACCCATGCAGACCACCACAGGCCCCGAGTTTGCCGCCATGAGCGACGAGGATGCCAGAACGTTGGTGGGCAACAAGGATTTCAAGATCATCTCCCGTGCACGTCCCGACGACAAGGCCCGCTTGGTCATGCTACTTCAATCCTTGGACCAGGTTGTAGCCGTCACGGGCGATGGCACCAACGATGCTCCAGCCCTGAGCAAGGCACAGGTGGGACTCTCCATGGGCGATGGCACCTCGCGCGCCAAGGAGGCCAGCGACATCACCATCATCGACAACTCCTTCTCCAGCATCAACAAGGCCATCCTCTGGGGACGCTCGCTTTATCTCAACATACGTCGCTTCATCGTTTTCCAGATGACCATCAACGTATGTGCCTGTCTCATCGTGCTATTGGGCTCGTTCATAGGACTTGATTCTCCGCTCAATGTCACTCAGATGTTGTGGGTCAACCTCATCATGGACACCTTTGCCGCCATGGCATTGTCTTCCTTGCCAGCAGACAAGAAGGTGCTCAACGACAAACCACGCAATCCCAATAGTCATATCATTGACCGAGCCATGGTAAAGAGAATCTTTGGCTTCGGCATACTCTTCTTCCTCCTCCTTGCAGGTCTGTGGCAGTTGCTCTGGCACATCAATATCACCAGTGTGGGCCATCTCGTCTCTATGGACTCTCTCAAGATATTCTTCAGCGAGTTTACAAACCTCAGCAAGACCAAGGAACATCTTGGTGACTACGAACTTGGAGTCTTCTTCTCTATCTTCGTCATGCTTCAGTTCTGGAATCTCTTCAACGCCAAGTATTTCCGTACCGACAGAAGTCTGTTGCAAGACATCATAGACCTCTTCCGTGCTCCAGGCAATGTCAGACAATCATATAGCCAGGGATTTGTATGGATAGCACTTGTTATCCTTTTAGGACAGGTTGCCATCGTCACCTTTGCCGGTCCCATCTTCCATGTCTCTGCCTTGTCTGTAACAGACTGGCTCTGGATCCTGCTCATCACTTCTCCCGTCCTTATCATCCCCGATGTTATACGATATACAGACAACAAGCTAAGGATCACAACGCGTTATGATTTAAGGTAGGTTCTATAAATTAGCTTTTAGTTATATGACATCTATTGTGCCATAGGTTCAATATTTGAATGAACCTTTTCGTTAAGCCATAAGAGCTGACTCAAACTCGTTTGAAGTTAGCCTTGGCGAGAAAAGGTCGAATAT
>JAFYMW010000119.1 GCA_017548165.1 Bacteroidaceae bacterium | reverse complement strand
GCAGTGTGGCGTGAAGGTGACGGGCACCTATCTGGTGACGCTCAATAGCGACTACGTGCGTCAAGGCGACTTGGATGTGCAGCAACTGTTCAACGTCATCAATATGCAGGAGTTGGTAGAGAACGAATACCTGAAAGTTCCCACCCAGCAACGCTTGGCCCACACGGTATTGCAGGGCGCCGAACCTCAGAAGGGCATCGGCATGCATTGCAGCGATCCCTATCAGTGTGCCTTCTGGAGCTATTGCACCCATCAGGTAGGACTCGACTTGGAGAACGACAAGACCACCGTATTCGACCTCTACCGCATGAGTGCGAAGAAGAAGTTTGAACTCTTTGACCAAGGCAAGGTGACCTTTGAGGATGTGCGTCACGATAAGCTCAACGCCAAGCAGCAGGTGCAGGTAGAGTGTACACTCAACGGTACCGAGCATATCGACAAGCAGGGCATACAGGAGTTCCTGGACAAGGTGACCTATCCGCTCTACTTCCTCGACTTCGAGACCATGCAACAGGTATTACCCCAGTTTGACGGCACCAAGCCCTATCAGCAGATTACCTTCCAGTACTCACTGCACTATATCGAGCACGAGGGTGGCGAGCTGAAGCATACACCCTTCCTCGCTCCCAGCGATGGCACCGACCCACGCCGCGCATTGGCCGAGGCGCTCTGCCACAACATCCCGATGAACAGTTGTATCATGGCCTACAACGACCCCTTCGAGAAGGGACGCATCAAGGAAATGGCCGAGGCATACCCTGACCTTGCGGCCCACTTGATGAACCTTCACGGCAATATCATCGACCTCCTGCTGCCCTTCCGCGATGGACACTGCTACACCCCAGCCATGGGCGGTTCGTTCAGCATCAAGAGCGTCTTGCCCGCCCTGTTCCCCGATGATGAAGAACTCAATTACCACAATCTCAATCCCTTGGTGCAGAACGGAGGTCATGCCATGACCATCTTCCCCAAGATAAAGGATATGCCGGCCGATGAGAAAGAAGAAGCCCGTCAAGCACTGCTCGACTATTGCCATCTCGACACCCTCGCCATGGTGCGCGTGTGGGAGAAGTTGTTGGAGATGGTCAAGTAAAAAAGTTGGAGAGTATTTTGAATTTCTCTCCCGATATTTCTATATTATAGGTAATGAAATAAAATAGAACAAAATATTATGGACAAAGAACAGAATTTCTTAGAATGTATCCACGAAGCCGATGGTGAAGAATTGTCAAAGTTGGGACTGAATGTCCTTGAAAACCCAGAACAATGTGTAAAGGTGCTACTTGAGCAGATGCGAAGCGGCAACGACGAATTCAAGTTCGTATTGATACGTTTGTTGTTTCATGGCTATGGTCTTCATCTCTTGCAGGCTGAGGACAAACAGTGGTTGCTTGATGACGACTACGTAGAAGGCAAGGCCGTCGTTTTGAAAGGAATGTACAAGAGCTGGCACACATGGGAAGAACCCTTCACCGACGAGCATACAGGGGAGACAGTAGTAATTACGCGCAACGAAATCCTGAGTACCCCTTTGTTTGCAAGCACGGAGGACGAGGCCAAGGTACTCTTTGAGCAAATATGCCAGCAGAGTATTGTGGCTAGTGAAGAATTGGTACATTGTGTAAGATGGCACACCCCGTTCGACTACACCTTAATTATCCGCAACGAGTATGAGGAGCTGCTGGAGCGTTGCCGTAAGGGAGAAGCCTTATATGACATGAATACCATCCACCAATGGGGTCACTATGGTTGGCTGTGCGAACAGTTGGGCGATCTCTACTTCTATGGGGAGGAAGAGTTCGGCTATTTCATCGACAAGGAGAAGGCAAGGTACTTCTATGCCGAGACACAGAAGGCCAAGGACTATCACCATGATGATTCGCTGCTCGCTAATGGTAATCCCATGGACGGATATGACGAAACCCAAGCATAGAGGTAGAGTCGGAGGATTAGCCGTGTGGGTTAAGAATAATTCTATACCCAGAAGTACCCGGATTAACTCGAAGAAATGACTCATGTGTCGGCGTTAGGAGAATCTATTGTAAGCGTTCTTTAGGACTTCCTCAACTTTTCATAGGTGATAACTCTGAATTTTGTTTGGGGATTTACTATATTTGCCCAATAAAATAACATATACGAATTAAATTATGAAACAGAAGATTTTCGACCTCACAAGAGGAAAGTATCCGTCAATATATGACAATACGTATATTGGTAATGAAGAAGTTGCGCGTAGACGCATGTTCTTTGATGAAGAATATGATACCGAATCGCTGTTAAGTAATGTCCCTGTATTTCTTGTAGAAAGTAGTATGGCCAACGAATATATCAATGTGCCAGGTTGCGAGTGTATCATACGTGTACCATCTGACAAGACTATATCGGTAGCTAATGGCGATTTTGATATCGACGAATGGGTGAATTCCAAAGAGGGTTCTTGTGACAAACCCATAAAAGAAAGAATCGGTCGTAGCATGTCTATTGTTGACCTTTTGGGTGTGTATGTATACAGTAATGTAAACGACCTTATTCCTCGTCGTATTTTCATATGGATGGATAAGATAATGGAATATGCCGAAAACAATACTAACAAGAGAAACTCTTCAAAGCAACAGGTTGAATGTAATGCAAAGGAGTTGTTTTATCTTGTTCTGTATCATGAACTGGCCCACGCTTTGATGGATGTTGGCTTGTATGGAAAGGTGCCTGCTCCCAATTTCTCCTATGCCAATGATTATCCTTATCGCTTTATTGAAGAGGCATATGCAAATGCCATTGCTTTGGAGGCATTGTTGTCTCAAAATACCACATTCTTCACATCCTTCCAGAAAGCAGCACAACAATTTGTTGTAGACTTTGTCGAAAGTCAAGGTGCTGGATACAGAGAGGGGTGGGACATTTATGAAGAACGACACTCGCTAGATGGGCTTATTATTCAATGGATGTACGTAAAACTTCTCTTTAATTATGATATAGCATGCCTCCTGAGTGAATTTTGGAAGTATAAAAGATTTCATTATATCAATTATTTTGAGTCTGTAGGTCGTAAAGGATGGCTTGTCATACAGGATAGATATAAGAAATGGTGTATGACAGATTTGTCAACAGCAAAGCCTGTTAATGGTTTTAAAAAGTATGATTCTTTCTGGTCATTTGATGAATATGGACTTTGTATGGTTAGATTAGATCAGCACCCAGGATATTTATATGGCTATGTTAATGAACAGGGAGTAGAACAAATTCCTATTGAATATGAACATATATATAGTTTCGAGGATGGTATCACCATTGCAAAAAGGGATGGAAGATATGGTGCTGTAGATTTAGAGAACAACATTGTCATCCCCTTCGGATTACCCTATGCTGAAGTGCGTGGTTTCCGCAATGGTCGTGCTGCAGTGAAAGACCACCATGGCAAGTGGGGAGTCATCGACACTAAAGGCAATCTGATTGTACCTTGCACGAGTGATGGCATCGTTTTATAAACCTTTTGTTCTGGCCTACTCCGGTCTGTCCTTTGATGTACTCTGCCGCCCTCATGAGGTCTTCTGGCTGCTCGATGATGACACGGATGCAGCGGGTATATTGACAAATAAAAACACATTTCTCCCCCGATTTCTTTGCATCTCGGGGGAGTTTCGTTAACTTTTTTATAAACTTTAGAACATTTTATTATGAAAATTCAAAACTATGGCATACGCAGTGTCTTGAAAAGTATAGAACAAAGAAGAATGATACTTCCAGCATTGCAGAGAGAATTTGTATGGAAACGAAAAGATATCGAGCAGTTGTTTGATAGTCTTCTGCAAGGATTCCCAATCAACACAATGATGTTTTGGGAAGGCGATGACATTAAAAATGGAACTATGGAATTTTACGAATTCCTCGACCCAAGATATCAAGAATCGGTATCAACGAACAAAGTATATACGGTAATAGACTATGAATATAAGACAATTGTCATTGATGGTCAACAGAGACTCACAAGTTTGTGGATTGCAATATATGGAACATACACCCAAGGTAAAAACGAGATGTATCTTTACCTTAATTTGGATGCTCCAAATGCCAATAATGATGATTCTATAAACAATACTGAAAGTTTTTACAATTTCAAGTTCATGCCAGAAAACAAGTTTAATGCTTGTTCTGCAGAAGGAGAACATTGGATTCGAATATGTGACGCGTATGCCCCAAATTTTTCTCCTTTATCTTATATAAAGAACAATCAACTTCTCGAGAATCAATTCGCAGTTGAAACTCTAGAAAAGTTGTATAGATTATTCAGTGATGAGACTATTATCAACGCCTATGAAATTAAAGACAAAGGCTTAGATCATGTTCTCAAAATATTTGTAAGAACTAATAGCGGTGAAAAACCTCTAACAAAGGCAAACTGATAGTGCCCTGCGAAAGAGATAAGATTATACTATAACTCCTCATATTCTCCCCCGATTTCTTGGTATTTCGGGGGAGTTTTGTTAACTTTGAGGGCAGAATAGAGTATAGTCTATATAATTATTTAAAAAATCATAAAGTTATGGCAACTAATCAAGAAATCATAAAAGGGCAAATTTTAGAAGCCTATAATAATTTATCGAGCAAAGATAGTAGTTCCAATATTATAAATGCAAATGATTTCTATTTCGAAAGTGGAAGACAGGCACTGGAAAAACTAAGGAATGATAATGATAAAACACCTTTGTTTAATTTATATAAATACATCAATAGCAAAAGAGCAAACAAGGAGAATTGGTACGATTCCTTGTACGGAGAGAATACGCTTACGCAAGAACAAATAAAATATAGAAATACCTGCGAGTTGATAAATAAGTTTGTAGCCTATTGCGACATTAACGCAAAGGGAACAGATGTCTCTGGAAATAGCTATTATGGTAGTGAGAGGGAGAAGCGATGCATAGCCAAAGTAAATATGGCGCCTCCTACATGGATAATGAATATATTGAAATACCTATTAAAACACCATAACGAACAAGAATATAGCAACTTGCAAATAACAGACAAAGCGCAACGTGCTATCGATTATTTTGATAATCCCAAGGAAAAATTCCCTATTGTGAGTGAAGAACATCGCAAGCAGATTTCTAAATACTTCTTGGGGTATGCAAAAGAGGAATGTGACACAAATTTAAAGTCGTTTTTTGTTGATGCTTTTAAAGAACAAACAAATGTAAAACGTCCGAAAAAAGACGAAAATCTCACGTGCTTCTATACCTCCATCATTTATGAGATGAAAGACAAATGGGAAGATCTGGACGTTTCTTTTTATGAAAATAACAAGAACGTTATCCTTACAGGAGCACCAGGAACGGGAAAAACCTACTTGGCAAAAAAGATTGCAGCGAAAATAATTGGTTGCACAACGACAGACGAACTTAAAAATCATCCTCAGTTTGGTTTTGTACAGTTCCACCCCTCGTATGACTATACTGACTTTGTTGAGGGATTAAGGCCTGTAGATAATGGAAATGGTCAAGTTGGTTTCGTACTTAAGAATGGTATCTTTAAGGACTTTTGTGAACGAGTTGCAAAAGCGTGGATAGAAACAACGAATAATTCTGAAGATCCCAAAGAACTTCAAAAATACAGAGAAGAAAAAGCCCCTAAATACGTTTTTGTAATCGATGAAATAAATCGTGGTGAAATCTCAAAAATCTTTGGGGAACTATTCTTTTCTATTGACCCTGGGTACAGAGGCACAGATGGAGCCGTATTGACCCAGTACTCAAATATGAGGAATAATCAGCAACAAGGAAGTACGATAGAACCAAATATCTTTGATAAAATATTAAAAGGGGAGCCATTAAATCAACCTGGTCAACAAGAAAGCGACCAATCAAAAGATGCTCAGCAAGTAATTCCCAATGGACACTTCTTCATCCCCAAGAATGTTTATATCATAGGTACTATGAACGACATAGACCGTAGTGTGGAGAGCATGGATTTTGCCTTCCGTCGTAGATTTGCTTTTAGGGAGATAACAGCTGCTGAGTCTAAAGAGAATATCTTGTATTATTCTGATTTAGGATTGGACTTGGACACTTTAGGTTTGCTATCGAATGCGATGGATGCCATTAATAAAAAGTTAACTCAGTTGGGATTCAATGACAGCTACCACATAGGCGCATCCTATTTTGCCAAAATAAAACAGTATCCAAGACAAAGCACTAACAAATGGAATAGTTTATGGAACTACCATTTGAAAGGCACCCTATACGAATACTTTAGAGGAGAGCCTGATGCCGAAAAGAAGATGACCGATATAAAGAACGTGTATGAAAGAGTCGTAAACTCTAGTAAAAGAACCAATACTACGAATAATCAGAATGGCGTAGAATAATGAAACCACTATCATTAATTGACAACACGCTTTACACGGAAAATGGTAAGAAAGATAACCCTTACTCTTTACCTCTTTCAGCATTATCTGGCCAATCCACAAAAGAGGTCAAATTCCTAAAATTTCTCTCTTCCGCTACTATTGAACGGTTAAACTCTGTTAAGAGCGAGGAGGGGGGCATCTTGGTGTGGCCCCATTCGTTTAAGGACGACTTAGCGAAGTTGAAGGTGGTGGAGTGTACTCTCGACAAAGAATATAAAAAGATTGAAACACTAAAGACTAACAATCTTGTAGGATTCGTCGGAAAAGGAAAAGTGCAAGTAGAGATAGGCACTCGCTTCTGTAGCAACAATGGTAAAGAGCAGGACTATTTCCTCTATTACATGCTTTCCAAGGTGTTCCATCTGAACATCGTAAACATGGATGTGGGCAGTGGCTCGCTCAAGGAGTTGGACCTGCTCATCTTCATGTTTCCCCGCTTGCTACAGGATGCAATGCGACAAGGGTTGTATAAGCAGTATGTAAAGCGAGAGTACAACGATAGCAACATACGAGGCACCATTGATGTAAACCGCCACCTGCGTCTCAACTACCCACCCAATGGGCGCATTGCCTACCGCACCCGTGAGTTCAGTTACGACAACTATGTGACCCAACTCATACGCCACACGATAGAGCATGTGGCCCGGCATCCCATGGGAGCAGCGCTCTTGAGCGAAAGCAAGGAGATGGAGGAGTGTGTAAGAAATATCGTGCAAAACACCCCCACTTATCAGAAGGGTGCCAAGCGCACTGTCATGGCAGATAACCGCAAGGTGGTTAGTCATCCATACTTTACCAAATATAAGGCATTGCAAAAATTATGTTTATCAATATTACACAATGAACGTATCAGTCATGGAACACAGACGGACAAAGTGCATGGTGTACTGATTGATGTGGCTTGGCTCTGGGAGGAGTATCTGGCTGTTATTTTAAGTGATATCGGATTTAAGCACCACACAAATAAAGATGGATTCCAATTGTTTGCAAATAGGGAAAACGGCAAACTTTTCCAAAAGGTGATACCCGACTATTTGCACATCAACAACTATGTTGCCGATGCCAAGTATATCCCCTTACATCGCTTCGAGCACTTAGATGCGGAGCGTGCAGCTGCGGTATACTACAAGACCATTATGTATATGTACCGTTTCGCTACACACAAAGGATTCCTCTTCCACCCATGCCATGCCAATGATATAGAGGAGAGTGAAACTCTGAAAGGTGAATACGACAACATTTCCAATATAATAAAGGCCCATTATGAGATTCCTAACGGAGGAGCATGTCATCTCTATAAATATGGAATGATAATCCCCACTACAGAAGGGGAATTCACTGATTTTACAGCTAAAATGAGTAAGGTAGAACAGACTTACACTACAGAAATAGAGCAACTATTGTAAAATACTTACTCCAATCTTTAAATTTTTCTCCCAAAGTTACTATATTATAGTTGTATTTATTAATCGTAAAAACACATTAATATGGACAACATCAAGTATTTCAATTCTGATGCCGAGTTTGAGGATTTCTGCGTAGCTCCTTATGCGGTGATTAAAGAGACAGAGAGTGGCGTATTGTATTACACGGGAGAGTATTCTGATGAGTACCTCGAGTGCATTGAGGATGGCACAAAGTTTGTCATCCGTGATGAGGACTCTGTGGTGTATAAACGCCAGTGCGTATGCAAGCGAGTGCCAGTGATGCATGAAGGTCGCCCTCTCGGACGCGACGTATTGGTGCAGCTCAGTGTGGAGAACCTGGAGCCATATTCTCGAAAGAAAAACAGACAAAACTATGATTGAAATGAAACAACCATTCGACATTGACCAATACCTTATAGAGATTGGTCGTGAGGAGCTGCTCACCCTCGAGCAGGAGCAGGAATTGGCAGAACTCATCCGCCAGGGCGACAATAGTGCAGCAATCTCACTGGCGCGGGCCAACCTACGCTTCGTGGTAGCGCTCGTGAGGCAATATACCGACAAGGGTGTGAGCGTCGAGGAACTCATCGCTACGGGCAACAAGGCATTGGAGCAGGCTGCCGTACGGTATGCCCAGGAGGCATCGAGCGAGCCCTTCATCAAGTATGCTGTGCCCCTCGTGCGCGAGGCGCTGGAGGTAGCCATCTCATAGTACAAAAACAGTTTGTGGTCGACAACCTGAAGTTTGCAAAGCAAAGTCCCACACTCGCTTAATCCCCCACCCTTCAATCTCTCAAGAACACTACACCCCGAAGCATCGCTCCGGGGTGTAAGTGTTATTGTTTTGTCAGTTTCTTGTCTTGTTTGCTCATCAGCGGCTTAATACATGTGACTAAACAAGAATAATTTATGACAATTCATGGGCTATTCATGTCTAAGGAGAAAGAACACGAATTTCCACAAATTAACCACGAATCTATCATGAACCTTTCCGTTGATTGTTTTGTCAACAGATGGCATGGATGATATGTTATTTCCTCAAATATTACATTGAAGGCAACTTTTGCGATAATTTTCAAAAAAAGTTGCCCTCATTTTTGAATTTTTTTCCTTTTGTTACTATATTATGCATGTAACAAATTAAACAGGAAAAGATATGCCATTAAGACTTAGAGATATTATGCTTGTAAAGGTATACTACCTTGACGGTGGTGAGGAAAAAACTCAGGGCTTTTGTATGGACCAAATAAAGGATGCTATCCCCAGTGATTTATTTCGTGGTCGTACCGACATCGTGCGAGTGGAAATATACTCATCATGTGTAAAACGAATTGAAGCCTTCGCCTTTGAGGGATGCACCGAGCTGCGAGAGATAAACCTCTGCGGGGTTAGGGACATCTATAGATATGCTTTCTACGGATGCGACAAGCTGGAGCGCGTCATCGTGGAGGACGACATCGTGAGCATCGATCTCTTGGGGTACTATGGATCGCGTTACTTCAGACAGGGAAAGCCCTATCCCGAACTCATCAATGCCATGCAGGCTGGCTGTCCCATAGAGCTGCACGACAAGAACTGGGTAGACCCGCATTTCTGGGATTAAATATCTATGTCATTATCTAAAAAAACATTCCAATGAAAGAAAGCCAAAATTTAGCTAATAACAAGTCCGACGAGTATGACATCCACTACCACCGCTATACGCTACAGTTTAAGTTTATCCCCGGACTCATAGACCGGGTGAACAAGGACAACTGGGATGTGCGTGTGCTCACCGACAAGGCGTGGTGGCGTGAGCGGCTGGAAGAATTTGAG
>JAFYMW010000118.1 GCA_017548165.1 Bacteroidaceae bacterium | reverse complement strand
TATGATTAAAATAGAAAATCTTGTAAAGTCATTCCGTACCACCGAGGTGGAGACCGTTGCGCTGAATGGTGTCAGTATGGAGGTCAACGAAGGCGAGTTTGTTGCCATCATGGGACCTTCGGGTTGTGGCAAGTCCACATTATTAAATATATTAGGTCTCTTGGACAATGCCGATGGTGGCAAGTATTGGCTCTGCAACGAGGAAGTGGCAGGTATGAAGGAGCGCGAGCGCACTCGTCTGCGCAAGGGTCGCATTGGCTTTGTGTTTCAGAGCTTCAACCTCATTGACGAACTCACCGTGGAGGAGAATGTGGAATTGCAACTGAAATACCTTGATGTGCCCAAGAGCGAGCGCAAGCAGAGGGTTCTGGATATTCTGCGTAGGGTGAATATGAGCCATCGTGCCAAGCACTATCCCCAGCAACTCTCGGGTGGTCAGCAACAGCGTGTTGCCATAGCGCGTGCCGTGGTGGGTAAGCCCCAACTGATTCTTGCCGACGAGCCAACAGGTAATCTCGACTCAAAGAATGGCAAGGAGACAATGGAACTGCTCCGTCAGCTCAATGCCGAGGGTACAACCATAGTAATGGTGACACACTCGCGTCACGATGCCACCTATGCCCATCGCATAGTAAACCTCTTCGACGGTCAGGTGGTGGAGAATGTTATGGACATTCTTTAGTGAACGTTTGGAATATACATACCTCTCCCCATACGGGTAGAAAGTTAATGAGAAAGTTAGCATCCACTTTGTCCCCTTAAGATAGGGTGACGAACGAAGCGGAGGGGGTATGATAATACCTTTGCCAAATCTATACTCCAATACAATTACAATACAAATACAACAATGAAATCATATTTGGTATTTCTTAGCCGCAACAAATTATACACCGCCATACAGGTCTTTGGTCTGAGCGTGGCACTGGGCTTTGTCATCCTGTTACTTTCGCATGTACGCACGGAGTTTAGTGTAGGTAAAAACCAACCATTGAGCACGGAGTTGTACATAGCAGGCGGAGCTAACACCATTGGCACTAGACCCACTACAGCTCCCGAACTGTTCTCATCCGTTCCCCAGATTAAGGAGTGGACGCGAACAGGCGATCTCGTACATGCTGAATTTCAAATAGACGATGAAACATTTGAAGCCAAGTCTATGTATGTGGATACTAACTTCTTCAAGTTCTTTGACTATGAATTGGTGGGTATTGATCGTCAGAAAGTATTAACAGACGAATATGATATAATTATAAGCGAAAGCTTTGCCAGGAGACATTATCCAAATGAAGACCCTATTGGCAAGAAAATCAAGCAAGGGCAGTTTCAGACTTACACCATAGTGGGTGTTGTTGAGGACTTTAATGAGGACGATATTTTTAAGCCAGTAGATTTTCTCATATCTATGAAGCAACAAGAGGGTGTGTCCTATGCGAATACGGAACGTACGTTTGGTGGAGTCCTTAACTTTGTTACTCTTGCCGACGGAGCAACAAAGGAGGAAACCGAGGCATCGCTCTTGAACATGTACCTTAAGCAATATGATTTCTGGGGAACATATGCCACCGACGAGAAACCCTTTTATGGTTCGAAGTTAACCCGATTGGATGAAGTGTATTGGTCGGAATACGAACCTGTTAGTGCCTTGCGTCAGGGCAACAGGACAAGTGCTATCTTACTATTGGTGGTGGCGTTGGTATTGTTGGTTTCTGCCGTGTTCAATTATATAAACCTCACCGTAGCGCTCATAAGCAAGCGAGCTAAGGAGATTGCTACCAGACGATTGATTGGCGAACAGGTGCTGGCTGTTGTATTGAGAAGTCTGTGCGAATCGTTTCTATTTACGACCATTTGCTTTGCTTTGGGAAGCATGTTGGCTGTTTTGATTCGTCCATGGTTCGAACAGATGCTGGATACTCAGATATACTTTCCGCTTGATGGTATCTCGCTTTCCTCTGCTATGGCATTGCTCGTGGTAGTGGCATTGGTTTCGGGTATAGTACCGGCTGCAATGGTTTCCCACTTTAGTCCCATTGATGTGATAAAAGGCAGTTTCCGCTTTTATAGCAAGAGGCGTCTTAGCAACATCCTCATAGTTTTGCAGAACCTTATCAGCACCGTACTCATAGCCGTAGGCCTCACTATGACATTGCAGATGCACTATCTCACCACCATGCCTTTAGGATATAATACCGACAATATTGTCTTTCTTTGCACTGGTTTCCAAAACAACACACCAAATTATAATCTTCCACTTTATGAACGAATAAAGGCAATGGCTCAGGTCAAAACTCTCGGTTGGATCTCCAGTCTTCCTATGCATAGTAGTCTTCAAAACATCAAGGACGAGAGTGGAGACAATGTGTTGGCAGATACAATGGATTCCTGGGTTAATGTATGCAGTATGGATACTGCTTCCTTGAGGATTTTGGGCATAGAAATAGTAGAGCAATATGGACCAATAGAGATTGGTAAGTGCTTGATTACTGAGGAGTGCAGAGATTTCTATGGCATATCGCCAAGGCGTCCTTACTTTGGCAAGAAATATGAAGGGAATCAATTTTACACACGCGATTGGCAATTTGAACTGTGTGGTGTTGTGAATAACTTTGTTGCATGTAATCCCATAAGCGAGTCCACGGCATTCAATGCGCATAATGTCATTTCAATATTAAATTTTGATGGTAGTAGTCCATTTGTAAGACCCGACATCGTTGTTGAACTCACGGACGAAGGCATCAAGGACTTTGAAAATACATTGAAGGAGATAAAGAATGTGTGCGAGACTCTGTCGATGGAAGTCTATGGCAAGGATGATATTACCAAGGTATATACAATAGAGGAACTCCTGAAACAGCCTATGAAGAAGCAGCGCAACACGATGCTCCTGATACAATGCTTCATGTGTCTGGCTGTGTTGATTTCAGCATTGGGATTGTATGCCTTCTCTATCAGTTATTCCGAGCAGAAGAGTAAGCAGATAGCCCTGCGCAAGGTGATGGGTGCCTCGGTGATGGGTGCTACATGGGAATTGTCTCGCCCCTTCTTGCGTCTGGCTTTAATAGGATCGCTTTTGGCCATGCCTATAGCGATATGGCAGATGAACGATTATCTGGAAGGTTTCTACAAAAGGATAGACTTCCCGTGGTGGCTACTGATACTTACAATGGTACTGGCAATAACTATCTCCATGCTGTCAATTATTTGGCACTCCTATTCCGTTGCTCATAGCAATCCTATAAATAGTCTTAAGACGGAGTGAGGGGAGGGAAAAGGTGAAAGCGGACCCCAGTGCGACGCTAGGGCCAGAGGTGAGCAAAGCGACGGAGAG
>JAFYMW010000117.1 GCA_017548165.1 Bacteroidaceae bacterium | reverse complement strand
TAGATTGTAGAGCTATTTGTATTCTACTTTGATATTTATTACTTCTTGAAAGGTATTGAAAAATGTTGTCATTATTTGTTTTGTGTAGAGTTGCTGTATGTTGGATGTGAAAGTAAGTATATATTACTTCACAAAGTCAATAGTACTTGCTTTATAAAGTTAGTATATATTACTTGGTGAAGTAGGTATATGTTCCTTGGCAAAGTCAATAGTACTGTGTTGGCGATGTTAGGGCGGTGCGTTATGGTTGGGTGGATTCTGGCTTGGTGGAATGAGAGGGGTGACTTGTGGATTGAAGTGTGTCTTTTATTCGTGGTAAATTCTGTATTGTGTTGAAATACTGGTGATTATGTTGGGTTTGAGGTGGTTGTGTTTTTCCAGGTTCTATGTCTCTTGTCTGTTGATTGTTGTTTTGAGGTTGGGTATCGGAGGGGCGAAATGCTTTGTTGCATTTATGTTTTCATAGAGTAAAAGTGCAATTTATGTCTTATGGGATTTTGAGGATGTGCAAAAAATATTACAATATGCGCGGTGTAAGATTTGTTTGTGCGATGGTTTGGGTTCAATAATAAGGCCTACACTCACATTGGCGGATATGAGGGAAATTACAGGCATCAGTATTGCGGCCATTCAGAAACTTCTTGAGCAACTAATTCAAAAAAAGTATGTTGAACGTGGCGAGAAGGATGGAAGTTGGAGAGTGTTTGTGACGCAATGAGCAGTAGTATATTCGCAATAAACCCAAATCGGTCATTAGCGCTTAACAGTTCAATGACCGATTTGGGATTATTATAACAACGTTAAGCCCCGAGTTTTATCGGGGCCTAATTAGTATGGTGTGCGGTATGTGTGTGATGAAAATATGCTCACTTCTCCTTCTGGGAATTGGCGTTTAGTATGGACATGTATTCGTCGTAGGGGATGTGGCGGCCACCCATGGAGCGGAGGTGGGGAGTTTCGAATTGGCAATCTATGAGGGAGCCTGGAACTTTCTGAAGTTGTTGGGCTAGGTGGATGAGGGCGAGTTTGGAGGCACTGGGAACTAAGGAGAACATGCTCTCTCCGAAGAATGTTCTGCCGAGACATACACCATAGAGTCCACCAACGAGGCGCTTGTTTTCGAAATTCTGCGAATGAGGGAGATCAGAATCATTATTCTCCCATACTTCTACACTGATAGCCACTTTCATGCGGTGGAGTTCGGTGTAGGCTTCTATCATATCTGGACCAAGCCAAGCACCTTCCTGTTCGTGGCGTGAATTGGTCTTGGAGCATCCGTGGATGACGCCAGAGAAGTCCTGATTGAATGTTACCAGATATTGTCCCTTGCGCATGAGTTGCTTCATGGAGTGACTGATGTGTATCTCGTTGGGAAAGATGACGAATCGTTCCATTGGGCAATACCAATGGGGCTCGGAATAATATTCGTAGGCAAACCATGGAAATATTCCATTGTTGTAGGCCAAAAGAAGTCGCTTGGGAGAGAGGTCTCCGCCAATGGCGAATAGGCCATCGGCTTCACCATTCCTGGGGTTGGGGAACCATAGTCCCTCATCCAATTGATAAATGGGCATCTTTTAGAATGATGGTTATATCTCCGCCGTGCTTGAGGGTTCCGAAGAGTATTTCCTTCATGAGCAAGGGTTTGAGTTGTTGAGAAATGACGCGGTCCATCTCGCGTGCACCATACTCGGTGGTAAAGCCTTGGGCAAGGAGGTGTTCAAAGGCTTCGGGGCTGAGGGTGAGACGAACTTTCTTGGTGGCAAGTTTATCCTCTAGTTGACGAAGTTTCTTCTGAAGGATGAGGCGTGCCATGTCGTGGTTCATATCATGGAAGACTACGATGCCAGAGAGACGATTGATGAACTCGGGTTTGAAAGTCTTCTTGACTTGTTTCATCATGGTTTCGCCACGACTAGCAGTGCCAGCAAATCCCATAAGAACTTGTGATGCTTGTTGTGCTCCAGCATTCGAGGTCATTATGAGTATGACATTGCGGAAGTCGGCCTGTCGTCCCTTGTTGTCGGTAAGTCTAGCATAGTCCATGACTTGCAAGAGGATGTTGTAGATATCCTCGTGAGCTTTCTCTATCTCGTCGAGAAGCAGCACGCAATTGGGTGTTTTGCGTATGGCATCGGTGAGCAGTCCACCATCCTCGTATCCTACGTATCCGGCAGGCGAACCTATGAGTTTTGCCACGGTGTGCTTTTCTGTATATTCGCTCATGTCGAAGCGGATGAGGCTGATACCCAATTCATGTGCGAGTACCTTGGCAATCTCCGTCTTACCCACACCAGTGGGACCAACAAAGAGTAGGGAAGAGAGGGGCTTGCCTTCGTCGAGAAGTCCTGCCTTGGACATTTGTACGGCCTGAACAACTTGCTGCACGGCCTCGTCTTGTCCATAAATTTGCGAGAGCAAACGAGGTTGGAGGTTTTCAAGCACCAAGGTTTCGTCCGTTTCGTCTTCAACCAAAGAGGATACCTTGCACATCTTGGCAAGCACTTCCGAGATAAGGGATTTGCTCACCATGCCACCTTGCCCCTTGGCTTGTATGGCGGCACCAGCCTCGTCGATGAGGTCTATGGCCTTGTCGGGGAGGAAGCGGTCGTTGATGTGCTTTGCACTGGCCTCGACAGCATATGAGATGGCTTCGGGGGAGTAGGTGATGCCATGAAACTCTTCGTAACGTGGAAGCAACTGGTTAATGATATTCTTGGTTTCCTCGACAGAAGGTTCCAGAATGTCAATCTGCTGAAAACGACGTATCATGCCCTTGGAGCGTGAGAAGTGGCGGTTATACTCTTCGTAGGTGGTAGAACCGATGAAGCGGATGTTGCCCATCTCCAGATAGGGTTTGAGCATATTGGATGCATCCATGGCGCTTTCGCCAACAGCACCAGCTCCAACGAGGGTGTGAATCTCGTCGATATAGACAATGTTGTTAGTGCCATTCTCTAAGACCCCATCCATTACTTGCTTGATGCGGTTCTCAAAATCGCCACGATATTGAGTTCCTGCCAAAAGTGTGCCAAGGTCGATTTGGTATATCTTGCTTCCTAAAAGTCTTTCTGGTACCTGCCCATTCTCTATTAGACGAGCCAATCCCCACACCAATGCCGTTTTGCCCACACCAGGTTCACCAATGTGCAGAGGATTGTTCTTGTCCATGCGACATAGTACCTGAATGGTACGCTGGAGTTCCTGCTCACGCCCGATGAGTGGATTGCGTTCCATGCACAGGTCGTTCATGCATGTCACGAGCGACTTCCATTCCGATAGGGCGCGTTGCTTTTTCTCCTTCTCCTGTTGTGCATCGTAGTCGTAGATGCTGAGGAGTTTGGTGAGAAAATGGGTTTCTTTCCCAAAGAGAGCATTTTTGAGCAAATATGCCGCCCATGACTCTTCCTGCTCCAGCATGGCCTTGGCCAGATGCGGTATGTCTATGGCCTCGGCGCTGCTATACACTACCTGCTCCCAGCTCTTCTCTATCAACTGGTTCATCTGTATGGAGAATTCCGGATTGTAGTCTATCTCGTCGGGGACGCACTCTATCTCCACGAGATGGTTTTCTATCTCCATGATGAAGGTGGTGGCATCGTAGAAGATGTTCAGTATGTGGTAGAAGTTCTCGTCCTCCACCATGAGAGCATAGAGAAGTTGCTCTGGGGTTACAAATTCGTGGCGGTAGTCGTAGGTGTTTTGTATGGCGGCACTTATAACCCGCGCTGCTTTTTTGGATTGCTTTATGTTAGACATGATGTGAGGGATTATTCTTCTTCTTCAACGGTGAGTCGCAGGGGAAAGTTTTTCTCTCGGGCCAATGTGGTGGCTTTGTTTACCTTGGAGACAGCTATGTCGTAGGTGTATATGCCTACGGTGCTCTTGCCCTCGTTGTGCACCTGAAGCATGAGGGTTTCGGCTCTGTCGTCGGAGTAGAAGAATACTTGCTTGAGCACCATGACTACAAATTCCATGGTGGTAAAGTCATCGTTGTGGATGATGACTTTGTAGCGTCGTGGCTCGCGTATGTCGGTTCGTTGGCGTTCCTTGACGTTGGTTTGTTCTTGTGGCATAGAGGATTTTGTTGGTGCTTATTTTTCCTTCTCGTGATTAGCGCGTACACGAGAAAGAGTTTCTGGAGTCATCTGCAGGAATGAGGCCACATGAATCATTGGTGCTCTTAGAACTATTTCGGGTTTCTCTCTCAAGAGTCGCTCATAGCGTTCTTGTGCATTCTCGAAGCGTTGCGAGTCGGCATGGTGCTGCGACGAGATGAGGGCATGTTCCAATACCTTGCGGTATAGTATGCCGAGTTCGGGGCAGGTGTCGATGGCTTCAAGAAGTTTCTTGCGAGGCAAGGCATAGAGGTGTGTTGTTTCAAGAGCTTCGATGACAATCTGGCTTGGCACATGTTTCAGCAACGACTCTATACACATGACTATGCGTCCCTCGAACGAGAAATGCTCTGTAACATCCTTGCCGTTCTTGTAGTAATATTGGCGCACCATACCACGTTCTACATAATACATGCAGGTGCACTCTTCACCTTCGCGGAGCACTATGTCTCCACGATGATATTTCAAGGGTTCGAGCAGTTGTGCAAGCACATCTATGCTTTCTGGCTCGAGGCGGCAATATCTGCGCGCTATTTCGCGTGCTACATCTCTTCTAGTGTTCATGGCGTGTTGTGTGTTTAACGATTAACTATATTGATTAATCCAGTTTCAGTACGGCAAGGAAGGCCTTCTGTGGCACCTGCACATTGCCTATCTGCTTCATACGCTTCTTACCCTTCTTCTGCTTCTCGAGCAACTTGCGCTTACGGCTCACGTCACCGCCATAGCACTTTGCAAGCACGTCCTTGCGCAACTGCTTTACTGTTTCGCGGGCGATAATCTTGGCACCGATAGCAGCCTGGATGGCAATGTCGTACTGTTGGCGGGGAAGCAGTTCC
>JAFYMW010000026.1 GCA_017548165.1 Bacteroidaceae bacterium | reverse complement strand
TAGTTACGAGCAGTAATTAAGGCGTCCATAATTTTACTCACTATTCACTCTCACCAAACGCACCATTTAAGGCCAGTCCCATACTATTTTGTTGCTTTTACTACTGAAATAGATGACTCTATGCAAAATTCACCACTATACCACCTCCCTAAATCAGGGCACTAGTTCTAACTGACAGCTCAGTTAGCTCAGTTTCAGTTTTCATACACCCCTATCATCTTAATCATCTGGGATGGGATGAAACGTCCCACCCTACGGCAAACAGAAAAGATGACGCCGAAGGCGGTTAGTTCTGTGGTTCCAGTAGTGACGATTTCTGTCGCCAGTTTATAGTCCAAACTGGTTGTAGAAGTAGGCTTGCCGTTTTCGGTAGAGAGAATAGATGAGGGGACGTTTCGTACCGTCATCTTTTTCCAAATGGTTTTGGCCTTAAAATCTGCACTTTTCCAAAAAAAGTCGATAAAATCACTTTGCAGACATTTGGAAGTTCAGTTCTTTTGACTTTACTTTATTACCCGTATATATGAGTACGACATTAAAGTAAAGTTGCGAGTAAGCGAGAGCAAAGAAAATTTATTTGCTTTGCAGAGTGTTAGCAAGTTCGTGAAATCAAAGTTGTTATTTCTTTGGTGGCAATCATTATGGAAAATGTGAAATTTCACCCATATTTAGGGGCGGATTATGTGAAATACATGCCTCATTAATGACAAAGGGTTGAACGAAATGTAATGGAAGGCTGGGAAAACGAATCGTTCTGTCAGGTCAAAACAGGGAAGCCATCTTCATCAACGAGTCAGCTCTCGCTTACTCGCAATTTTCCGTTTTATTCGCAATTTCCTTTTTTGAGTGGAGAGTTTTTATTATATTTGCACTGCGTAAAATATATAGATACACTGCGTAAAATGTAACGACATGTTTAAAAGGACTGTATTTCAAACAATTAAATCACGCATAGAAGAGGACAGAAAGTTCATTCAAGTGCTGATGGGTGCCAGGCAGATAGGTAAATCAACCGTTGTGAAGCAGGTCCTCAACGAGACGGATGTGCCTTATCAGGTATATTCTGCAGATAATGTACCAGCATCAAATACGGCATGGATTTCCAACTGCTGGGCTGCAGCTCGCTCTCTGAAACAAAATAATGGTTGGGATTGTATCCTGCTTGTTATTGATGAGATTCAGAAAATTGCCAATTGGAGCGAGGCAGTCAAGAAGGAATGGGACGAGGACACTTTCTACGACCGCAACATCAAGGTGCTGCTGCTTGGAAGCAGTCGTGTTCTTCTGGAAAAAGGACTGTCAGAGTCGTTGGCTGGCAGATTTGAAGAAATCCGCATGAGTCATTGGACCTACCAGGAGATGAAGGAGTGTTTCGGTTTTTCTCTTGACCAATATGTTTTCTATGGTGGCTATCCTGGTGCCGCGTCACTCATTGGCGATGCAGATCGTTTCGACCAGTACATACAATCGTCCATAATAGATGCGACGATAAACAAGGATATCCTGATGGACACTCCCATCAGCAAGCCAGCACTGCTTAGGCAGACTTTCGAACTGGGTTCGGCATATTCTGGAAATCTGCTCTCACTAAACAAGATGCTTGGTTCGTTGCAGGATGCAGGAAACACCTCCACATTGGCAGGTTATATAAATCTGCTCAACGAAAGCGGATTGCTGTCCGGTCTGCAGAAGTATAGCGTCGACATGTCAAGAAGAAAGGCCAGCATTCCCAAATTCCAGGTGTACAACAATGCCCTGAAGATGGTGTATGGCAACCTGACCTTCGAACAGGCAATCCTGGACCGCAAAACCTGGGGGCATATCTTTGAGTCTGCCATTGGTGCATATCTCGTAAGTCAGGCTTTTGTGCATCGCTTCGAAGTGTTCTACTGGAGAGAGCGCAATGACGAGGTTGATTTCGTTCTACGCAAAAAGGGAGTGCTTGTTGCCATTGAGGTCAAGAGCAATGCGGAGAAGAAGACAGAGGGTTTGGAAACATTCCGCAAACTCTTCAATCCAAAGAACTCGTTCATTGTTGGAGATGGAGGTATCGGTGCAGAAGATTTCTTCTCTATGGACTTGAAGTCCTTGTTTTAGAAAGGAAGTTGAAAACGGACCACAGAATGATGATATAATCTCATTTCCCGGCAATCGCAGGTCATAATCACTCATCCGTAAGATTATTTATCTCTAATTATCTCTATCTCTCTCTAATTATCTCTAATTATACGAGCGCCATTGGGATGTCGTATCTTTGCGTTAGAAACGCGAAGATACTCTCGCTCTCATCCGCTCACCTCTAACCGCTCACCTCTAACCGCTCCACGCTCACCGTTAATCACTCACCGCTCATCCGCTCACCTCTAACCGCTCCACGCTCACCGTTAATCGCTCACCGTTTCCATTCCTCATTCCTCAGTTAGTTTTCACGGCAAAATACGTGTAAAAACGAGCAAAACCACCGCACTAAATCAGTGCACTGGTTCTAACTGACAGCTCAGTTAGCTCAGTTTCAGTTTTCATACACCCCTATCATCTTAATCATCTGTGATGGGATGAAACGTCCCACCCTACGGCAAACAGAAAAGATGACGCCTCATCAATGACAAAGGGTGAACGAAATGTTCACCCCCCAAGATAATACCATCACAACCTCTAAGCTCATTCAAGAATGATGACGCGGTCTTTTACCTGCTCATCCCTACTCGCTTATTGCGATTTAATGATTTTTACAATAAGTCCGATTGCAAACCAACTTACTTCTTTCGCTTAATAAGTTTTGATATTACAGGCATCAACGGAAGTACCAACAAGCCCCACATAGCCTTATTTCCATATACACCTACAGCGACGATAAAACCTATAAAGAATACCCACATAAAGAAATTGTCGGTTCTTATCAGTTTTACAGTTGACTTGACATCCTCTGGACTGGTCTTGATGAGTGTTAAATGATTAAGAACATAATACACATCCTCGGATTCGTCCAGGTATCTGAAGACAAAACTATCACCTCTTCTTATAGAGATGAGGTCGCCATGATGGGCGTGGCATTGATAAACTCCCGTGGCGGTGTCACAACTAATGGGCTGGCCGTTGATGCATATTTCAACCCCATTTCTTGAACCAGAGAAAAGACCCGTAACCGGGTGTATGCGCATAGAAAATTCGGGTGCAGAGTCATTAGGCACTATGGCGCTGGAGAAGGAGTGGTTGAGAGCATGGAAGAGGTCCTTCTTCAGAAAATATTCTGTACAAAGTTTGTGCGTCTTGCCGTCTGCCATTGTGAAGTCTGCCACATCAATATCACGACCATAAGTTGTTGTTTCAATATGTACCACATTGCTCAGTGCAATGGTATGAGACTTCCTAAAAGATAATATTGATGGTGACTTACCCTTATAGTACAAAGTATGATTGGCAATGCTGGCTTTGGCTGTGAGAAAAGAGAAAAGAGTTGGTATTGCGAATATAGAATAGACTATCAACACAACTTTAAGCAGCAATTCGATGGACAGGTTTGATATTAGTATACTTAATATACCAGAATAAAGAAGCAATGGCAATATGCCAAATCCAGAAATCCATAAGATTATAACCTTTATTCTTTTTTTTAGTACGATGGTATCTACTGATGTATTCATGACATAATATATTTTTTTGATATAAGCGCATACATCATGGTATGCTGGTTCTTCCTCTACTGCATTTACAAAAAGAAGATTTTCCTGAAGGTGTGAGAACAGAGGAAGTGCTTTCTAAGAACTCAGAGTATTCCAAGTTCTTGGATATTTCTGTTTTCACTTTTCCGTTTGAAAAGCTCTCGCTTACTCACAGATTTCCGTTTTCCGTTTTCACCTTTCCGTTCTCTCAAAACTCCCTACCCTCGAACTCTGCTATCTTCTGACGTACATCGTCGGGCATGAGGATGGTGCAACCCTGCTCGCGGTCGTAGCACACCATGATGGTGCGACATTCGCACTTCACCTCGCGAGTACGGGCATTGACGGCACGCTGAAGCAGGGTAAAACTCTTGCGACCTATCCTTTCCATCGTTGTCTGTATGACGATCTCGTCGGGGTAGTATATCGGTGCTATGAAGTTGGCATTGATGTTTGCCACCACAATGGTGATGCGCTGAAAGATGTCCTCGCCAGCCACGTCCAGGAAATAGCGGGTCTTGCACATATCGTAGAGCGAGAAGTAGACATTGTTGTTCACATGTCCGAACTGATCAACATCCGACCATCGCAACTGAGCCGGCAACTCGTGATGAAAGAGGGTTTCTTCTGACTTTTCTTGCATATCCTTCTACAATCCTGCCTATCCAATCATCCAGAGACAGGCCTGTTACTCTTGTGAATTATAATTCTCCTTCCAGGCATTGTAGCCACCTTGCAAGTCAACGACCTTCAGGCCTCGTTCGGTCATGAGGTTGGAAGCCTTCTGGCTACGGCGACCACTACGGCAATATATATAATAGGTGCGCTCGGGGCTAAGAGAGTCTATACCGGCAAGGAAAGTCTCCTCGTCCATAACATTGAGCAAGCGTGCTCCTTCGATATGTCCCTCGTTGTACTCCTCGGGAGTGCGCACATCCAGCAGGTAGGCCGTGGTGTCGGATTCCAAAGTCTGTGCATACTGCTCTACGGGCAGAACCATAGGAAACTGCTCTGTCTGCGTTTGGGAAGTGCATGAGCAGAAGATGCAAAAGAGGGCCAGAGCGCTGGCGGTGTGGAATAGTTTCTTCATAATATGTGTGTGTGAGAATATCAGTTTTTCTGTTTGTTGATAATGTATATACCTGCGGTGGCAAGCACGGCCGCCAGGACATATTTCCAATAGAATGGCTCGCCAAGGCACATGCACGAGGTGATGGCTCCCACCACAGGGATGAGCGAGTTGAAGATGGCCACCTTGCCCACGGGATTGCAACTTATCAGTTTGTTGTACAGGGCAAAGCCAAGAGCGGAAATGCCTATGAGGAGCAGCAGTATCACCAATCCCCACCACGTTATCTGTGGCAATGTGGCACCGAAAAGCAAAGAGGGAACGAGCAGTAGTATGCCACCCAGGGCAAGGCTATAGCCCGTGCCAACGAAGACATCCACACGCTTTACCAGACTTCGCGTGAGCAGACTCGCTATGGCAGAGCAAAGTGCATTCACTATTATCATGCCATCGCCCAGCAGAGTGAATCTGCCACTCTCGGCTCCTCCCAGATTCAGGGCAAGGATACCGGCAAAACCAACGAGACACCCCGTGAGTTTGCCCGTGGTGAGACGGTCGCTCTTGAAGAACATGCACGCCATGATGACAAGCAGAAAGACGCTCAACGAGTTGAGTATGGCGGCTCGGGCACCGGGACTGAAGGACAGACCTATGTAGAAAGATGCATAATGGAACGTGGTGTTCATCAGGGCAAAGAGGAGCATAAAGCCCCAGTCGCTACCCTTTCGCATAGCAAATGGACGGTTCATACTCTTGGCCATGGCAAGGATGATGAGTCCCGACATGGTGAAGCGCACACCGGCAAACAAAATCTTGTTGCCCGTCATCTCCGGTGTGATGGCAAACTCGTCAAAGCCCAGTTTTATCAGCGGATACGCCCATCCCCACACCACGGCCGCCGTTATGGCAAAGCACGCCACCCACACGGGCCGCTGGAAAAGGGGCAAGGATGGAGTTGGTTTTTCATCCTCCTTCATTCCATCGCTATAGGATATTTTGCTCGGCATTCTCTCTCGATATTCAAATATACGCACAAAGGTAATCAAATTTCATTAAACTATAAACCTATACGCAACTGAATCTTTGTCCAAACATCCTTTTTGGCTTATCTTGAAGCCAATGCAGTACTCTCATAAGAAAACTTCAGTCCTTCCACGAGAGTACTGCAGTTTCCTCACGAGAAAACTGGTTCGTTGTCTAGGTATCTGTCTTTTCCGTCTTGAGAGAGCCTCGAGATATTAACGCATCCAACCCTCTACGGCATATATCTTTTCAGCGAGTTTCCTTTCATCACCATTAGTGCCCTTGAACCAAACCTCAATCCTGGCGGCATAGTATCCCCCCCAATCTCCTTCGTAGATAGTAAACTTTTTGCCCCTCACATGACATGAGAAACGAGTGCTTCCTGGTATTTGCTGGCTTGATGATTTTTTGATTCTCTTCTCAGACAAAGGCAGATTTGTCGTAGCCTCATAGCATCGGAGGTATATCGTGCCTTCCGGAAGCATGGGATAGAAGAACGAATATTCATAGTTGCCCCCTTGAATGCCATTACGAATTTGCAAGTAAGTGGTAGTGTCTGTCTGGCAAACATACTTCTCCACTTCATCATCATAGACATCAGGAGTGTTATGGCTTTTCAGAGGAGTGTGATATTCCAAACCCTCAGGAATAGGATACTGTTCTGCAAAACCTGTTGGAGCAGATGCGAGGAACAATCCAAGAAAGCCGAATGCCAATATCATATAGAATGCAACACCTGAAGCAATGGCAAACTGGGTGTTCTTACCTCTAAATTTGAGGGCAACAATAGCAATTATGAATATTAGGAATATCAGCAGATATGTATTTAGGTAGAAGTCCGTCTTTGCAGGATTATCGTCCATATTACACCATATTTCCTTGAAAACATACAACGATATAATAGGCAAGAGAAACCATACATACGATAGACAATACGCACCTTTTTGAACAATAGTCAATAATGTTCTAACACAGGTCTTGATAAAAGTCATAAGGATATATCTTTAAGGGTTGGTTGATGCAAATGTAATCAATATATGAAAGAACACCAAAAGCAGACAGGGCATTTAACAGAGATTAACGAGGATATGGATGCTAAGCTACACCATATATAGAGTGAATACCAAAGGAAATAGCGTTTGGGAAGTCAGATATATATGCCCATATGGAGGAAAAGTTAAAGTAATGTTGTATTTTTGTAGACAGGAAGAAACGCATACACAACATAACAACTATGATCAAGCACATAATACTATGGACGCTCAACCCTGAGTTGTCCGAAGAGGAGAAACAGAATGTGAAGGCCGCCATCAAGCAGGACCTGGAGGCACTGGTGGGCGTGGTGCCCGGACTTATGGAAGTGACGGTACACATCGACGGTCGCCTTGCCTCGTCCAATGCCGACCTTATGCTGGACAGCACTCTGGAGAGCGAGGAGGCACTGAAAGCCTATGCCGTACACCCTGCCCACGTGAAGGTGGCAGAGGAAAGGGTAAAGCCCTTTGCCGTGCAGAGAGTGTGCCTGGACTTTGAAAGGGTGGACCCACCCCATCCCTCCCTATAATGGAGGGAGTTCCCTCACACTGCTCCACTCTCCCTCCCTTATAGGGAGGGCCGGGGGTGGGTCTTTTTTCCGTTTACATCTCATGCCCTACACATACGAATACCCACGACCTGCCGTAACGGCGGATTGCATAGTCATCACCAGAGAGGAACGCCCTCGTGTGCTCCTGATACAGCGCGGTGGCGAGCCATTCCGTGGACATTGGGCTTTGCCCGG